>JBOGGK010000143.1:0-2987 GCA_050744045.1 Acidimicrobiales bacterium
GGCTAAAACCTATGCTGACTGGCCGCCGTCGACGACGAGGATGTGCCCGGTGACGTAGGCACCGGCGGGCGAGGCGAGGAAAGCGACCGCCCCCTTCAGGTCGTCGGGGCCCCCGAAACGCCCGAGCGGGATCCGGCTGAGCAGGGAGCCGCCAGCGCGCTCCAGAGGCGCCCGTGACATGTCGGTAGGGAACCAACCGGGGGCGATGGCGTTCACCCGGATCCCCTGGCGGGCCCACTTCCAGGCCAGGTCGCGCGTCAGCGATATGACCCCCCCTTTGCTCGCCGAGTACGCCACTGCGTCCAAGGTCCCCGCGGGCGAGCCGCGGAGCCCGGCCACCGAAGCGATGTTGACGATGGAGCCGCTTCCCTGGGCGATCATCTGGCGCCCCGCCGCCTGGCTCATGAGGAACAGCCCGGTCAGGTTGACGTCGATCACCTTTTGCCAGCCGCCGAGCGGAGTCTCCTCCGCCGGCGCGCCCCAGCTCGTACCGGCGTCGTTGACCAAGATGTCGAGGCGGCCCAGCTCAGCCAGGGTGCGGTCGACGACGGCTTGGGCGTCGCCCGGCTGGCGCAGGTCGCAACGCAGCGCCAGCGCCCTCACCCCGAGCCGGGCCAGCTCGGCACAGGCCTGCTCGCAGCGCTCGAGCTTGCGGGCACAGACGACGACGTCGGCGCCGAGCTCGGCGAGAGCATCGGCCATCTGGCGGCCTATGCCGCTACCGCCCCCGGTTACTACCGCCACCTTGCCCGACAAGTCGAACAGCTCGTGGACCCGCACCGGTGTGAGATGGTAGTGGCATGGAGGCAACGGCCCCCGACGTTCCCGGTAGGTACGCAGCGCTGCGCGCCCGGTACCGCTCGTTCATGGAGGAGCACGTCTACCCCAACGAGGAAGCGCTCGGGCGGCAAGACGCTGCAGCTGCCGAGCTCATCGGCACCCTGCGGGCGCGGGCGAGGCAGGCCGGGCTCTGGGCGCCTCACCTACCGCCAGAGGCGGGAGGCTCGGGGGAGGGCTTTCTCGCCTACGCCGTGGTCAACGAAGAGATCGGCAGGGTCAGCTGGGCTCAGCTCATCTTCAACTGCCAGGCGCCCGACGCCGGCAACGGGGAGATACTGAACCGCTTCGGCAGCGAAGGACAAAAACGGCGCTGGCTGGCACCCCTTGTCTCGGGAGAGGTGCGGTCCTTCTTCTCGATGACCGAGCCCGAGGTCTCGGGGGCCGACCCGACCGGGCTCCGCACGACGGCGGTGCTCGAGGGCGGCGAGTGGGTGTTGAACGGGCACAAGTGGTTCTCGTCGGGCGCCGAGGGCGCCGCTTTCGGGATCGTCATGGCGGTCACCGAGCCGGAGGCGCCGCCCCGCCGGCAGGCGAGCCAGATAATCGTGCCCGCAGACGTGGCCGGGCTCGACATAAAGGCGCTATCTGTGCTCGGCCACCGCGGGAGGGGCTGGTCGACCCACTGCGAAGTCAGCTTCAGCGACGTCCGGGTCCCGGAGGTCAACCTCCTCGGCGTTCGAGGAGACGGGTTCCGGGTCGCGCAGGCGCGGCTCGGCCCCGGCCGCATCCACCACGTCATGCGCTGGCTCGGCCAGATGCAGCGCGCCTTCGAGCTGATGTGCACCCGGGCCCTCGAACGTGAGGCTTTTGGCGGCCCCCTCGCCGACAAGCAGACGGTGCAGAACTGGGTAGCGGACTCAGCCGCCGAGATCCACGCCTGCCGCTTGATGACTTACGACGCCGCCCGCAAGATCGACCAGGGGGCGGACGCGAGGGTGGAGATCTCCCTGGTCAAGTTCTACGCAGCATCGGCTCTCTCCAAGGTGATCGACCGGGCCGTGCAAGTTCACGGGGCCCTCGGCCTCACGGACCGCTCGCCGCTCTGGGACATGTACGCCACGGCCAGGAGCGCCCACATCTACGACGGCCCGGACGAGGTGCACCGCATGGTGGTCAGCCGGCGGATCCTGGAGACGTTCGCCCGCGGGGAGCGCTGGCCGCCCGGCTGACCCGGCCGGCCTAGCGCCCCGGCGGCGTGGGCGGCCGGCCGGCACGGGCGCCGCTGGCGTGGCGGGGCCCGGGCACGTTCGGGAAACGGAACGGTTCGGGCTCCCGGCCCGGTTGCACGACCCAAACCTCTCCCGTCGCGCCGCTGCGGGCCGCTCGCAGCACCACGCGGGCGACCTCGTCCGGGGCCAAGAGGGGGAACCCGGCCTGCTCGAGCAAGCCCCTGGTCCCCGCGATGAGCGGGGTGTCCACGATCCCGGGAGCGACAGCCGTGATCCGGATACCTCGTTGCTGGAGCTGGGGGGCCACGCTGCGGACCAAGCCGACCACCGCATGCTTGGTCAAGGTGTAGACCGGGTCGTCCGCCAGGGGCGTCAGCCCGGCGAGCGAGGCGGTCACCACGATCGCACCGCCGGGCCCCATCACGGTGGCCATGCGCCGGGTGCCGAAGACCACCCCGTCGAGGTTCGCACCCAGGACGCGACGATATGCCGCGTCGGAGAGGGCTACGAGCGAGCTCTCCCCCGTCGCCACGCCGGCGTTCAGGCAGGCGAGCTCGACAGGCCCTACCGCCTCCCACGCCACCGGGTCGGCGACGTCGAACCCGTCCCCCAAGTTGAGCTCGCGCACCGCGGCTCCTTCTTGGCGGAGCAGGCGGGCGATGGCTGCACCGATCCCCGAAGCGCCGCCGGTGACGAGGGCTGTACGCGGGAACATCAGGCCTACAGTAAAGATGTTCCGGGGACAAGCGGGCAAGAGATGACGGCCGCTCGCAATGGTCGCGCGCCGGTCGCCGGAGCTCCCCGGCGGGGCCCGAGTACCCCCGGCGGGGTAGCCGATGCCTACGCCTGAGCCAGACGTGGTCGATACCGCTGCCGAGGCGGAGCTCCTTTCACGCCCACCGCTCATCGTCATCGAACGGGTGCGGGCTTTCATGGACGGACAGGGGCTCGGTGATGGCCCGGTCACCATTTCCCGCA
>JBOGGK010000144.1:0-6931 GCA_050744045.1 Acidimicrobiales bacterium
CTGCGCCGCCCCGCCTCAAGTTGCCCGCCGCCGCAGCAGCTGGTCCATCCCGACGGCGAGCAGGACCAGGGCCCCGAAGACGATGTCTTCGTAAACCGGGTTGAGGTTGAGCAGCACGAAGCCGTTGTCGATGAGCTCGATGATCACCGTCCCGACTACGGCTCGCCAGATTGCCCCCTCGCCGCCCATGATGCTCGTCCCACCGACGACAGTTGCGGCGATCGCGGTGAGTGCCAACGTCTGGGCGACGCTGGTGCCGGGGTCGGCCGAACCGGCTTGGGAGGCACCGATGATCCCTGCTATCGCGGCACAGCCTCCACTGAGCGCGAAGACAACGACGCGGTAAAGGGGGATCGAGATGCCAGACAACCTCGCCGCCTCGGGGTTGCCGCCGACCGCGTACAGGCCGCGGCCAAAGCGCGTGTAGGCCAGAAGGGTACCGGTCACGACCGCGACGGCGATGAAGAGCCATGCCGCAAGGGTGATACCGGCGTAGTTGTTGTTCATCACCATGAAACCAGGGACCGTGGTCGTCTCGACGTTGCCGCCGGTGACGACGGTGGCGAAACCGAGGAAGGCATAGCTTGTCGCGAGCGTGGCGATGAAGCTGTTCACTCGAGCGTAGGCGATCACGCCGCCGTTCACTGCCCCGAAGCCGAGCCCGATCAGGAGGGCTACCACGAAGGCGCCGAACACCCCGAGGCTCGATGCCAGCACTACGGCGATGATCGCACAAAAGGCGTAGACAGCCCCCTGGGAGAGGTCGAAGCCCCCTGAGACGATCGTCATCGTAGCCCCACAGGCAGCGATGCCCTCCCAGCTCATCTGGTTGAGTATGTTCGCTCCGTTGCCGAGCGTCCTGAACGACGGAGAGCTCGCTGCCAGCGCGATGACGATGGCGACGAGGAAGGCGGCGACCCCGTAATCGCGTACAGACAACCGGCGCCGGGTAAGGGACGCCGCCTCTTCCCGGAGCTCGGGGAGGACGCTCGGGCGGGTCAGGGTCACAGGCTGGCCCGTTCCGGCTCGGAGCCGAACGCTGCGGCGATGACCCGCTCTCGGTCGGCGGCGACCTCGTCGAACTCGGCGACGATGCGACCCTTCCGGAAGACGACGACCCGGTGCGCCAAGCCCATCAGCTCGTCGAGCTCCGATGAGATCAGCAAGACGCCGATGCCTGAAGCGGCCGCGCCCGCGATGGTGCCGTGAATGGCGGCCTTCGCCCCGACGTCGACCCCCCGGGTCGGCTCGTCGGCGATCAGTACCTTAGGGCTGCAAGCGAGCCATTTGGACAGCAGCACCTTTTGCTGGTTCCCACCGGACAGCTGGCGCACCGCCAGGCCGGGTTGGCGGGGCCGGATGTCGGAGCGGACCAGCCACTCGCGCGCCCGGGTCTCGAGCTGGTGCGGCAGTGCGAAGCCGAGCCGGCCGGGCCGGGCACGCGGGGTGAGCGCGAGGTTCTCCGCCACTGAGCGGCCGAGCACGAGCCCCTGACCTTTTCGGTCCTCGGGGACCATGACGACGCCGGCGGCGCCTGCCCCCCGGGGGCTGCGAGGCCGGCTGGGCTCTCGCCCGGCGACGCGGACCCATCCCCGGTCGCAACGATCGGCGCCGATCAGGCAGCGGGCGAACTCCGAGCGGCCCGCTCCCACGAGCCCGGCGAGCCCGACGATCTCGCCAGCCCGCACCGTCAGGCTGACCCCGCGGACGACGTCGCCCCGCCAGATGTCGTGAGCCTCGAGCACGGCCGCGGCATCGGGGGGCGGGGGGTGCTTGGGGGGGAACATCCGGCTCAACGGGCGGCCGACCATCTTGCGGATCAGGTTTGCTTCGTTTTCCGCGCCAACCGGTGCTGTGCTGACCAACCTGCCGTCGCGCAACACCGAGACAGTGTCGGCCGTGGAGATCACGTCGCTCAGATGGTGGGAGACCAAGGCGACGGCGATATCCTGCTCGCTCAAACGACGCAGGAACTCGAGGAGCTGGTCGGCTCGCTTGTCATCGAGCGAGGAAGTCGGCTCGTCGAGTATCAGCACCCGGGGCCGGCGGACCAGGCAGCGGAGGACCTCGAGGACCTGCCGGTCGGCGATCGAGAGGTCGCGCACCACCGCCGACGGCGGCAGCCAGAAGCCGCTCGCCGCGCACAGCTTCTCGAACCGCTCCAAGGCCGGCGACCGCGGCAGGCTGCCCACGCTTGCCACCCTCATGCCGAGAAAAACGTTCTCGAGCACGCTGCGAGCAGGGACCGATGTCAGCTCCTGGGTGACAACCTCGACCCCGGCGGTGCGGGCGGCTTGGCGCCCACCTCGCAGTTGCCTGCCGGCCATGAGCACCTTGCCGCGGTCGGGGCGGACCAAGCCTGCGGCGATGCTCATCAGCGTCGACTTACCAGCCCCGTTCTCCCCTACAAGGGCGTGGACCTCCCCGGGCCGCAGGGTCAGGCTGACCCTGTCAAGGACCTCGACCGGCCCGTACGTCTTGCTGATGTCTACGAGCTCGAGCAACGTGGCTTCCACTCAGGGAGCACGGCCGCGTCCTTTGGCCAGGTGATCAGTCAGAGTACTGGCCTTGCATGTGGTACTTCTTGACGACTCCACGCGTCCAAAGCCCGTGGGCCGGGCCGAGGTTGGCCGAATTGACGGCCGTCGCCGGGTGGCCGCCGTCGAGCTTCTCGATCCCCAAGAGCGTCGCTTTGTAGCCGTCGGTCACCTCGGGGATGCCGAAGGTCGCGTACCACGTGCCGGCTCGGACGTAGTTCACCGCCTGGGTGGAGCCGCCGTTGCCGATGAGCTTGACCTTGCCGAGCAGGTGATGGTCCCGCAGGATGATCGTAGCCCCTTCGACCGCCTGAGAGGACCCGGCGATGACGTTGACGTTGGGGTGGGCGCTCAGGATGTCCTCGGTCACCTTCTCGCCTGAAGAGGCGGTGTAACCACCGACGGGGTCCTCGAGGACCTTGACGTGCCGGTCGGTCTTCAGCTCGGCAAGAGCCGCCTTCGTCCGCGCCACGTCCAGGGGCAGGCTCGTGAAACCCTGATAGTAGATGACGTTGCAGGGGCTGAGGGAACCACATGCACCGATGGCGAGCTTGCCGAGGTCCTTCCCGTTGAGCACCGCCGATTCTACGACGGAGATCTCGCCGGGGACCTGCGGGGCGATCTTGGCGTAGTTGCTCCCGACCTGGGTGAACTCGGCGGCCACAACGATCCCCTTGGCGATCGCCTTCTTCACTTCCGGGACGACCGCGCTCCCGTCGTTGGCCTGGATGACGAAGACGTTGTACTTGCCCGAGGTGATCTCGTCATCGAGCTGGGAGACCTGGGTCGTGGCGCTGAAGTCGCCGTTGAGGAATGTCGCCGTGCCGCCGTACTTCTTCGCTGCGTTCTTCACCCCCTTCCAGGTGGCCTGGGCGAAGGAGTTGTCCGTCGCGAAGCCGAAGAAGGCGACGTGGGGAGTCACCTTGGCAGCGGCCGGATGCTTTGGCTGGGCGGCTGCCGCCGTCCCGACCAGGGTAGCGGTAAGACCGATCGTGAGCGCCGAGGAAACCCCGACGACCGCCAGCGTACGCCGGCCCGGGTGCTGCTTGCTGTTGTTGCTCATGATCTCTCCCTTGTTGGTGTTCGCTTTTGCACTGCCTGCCTGTTGGTGCGGCCCGGCCGGTCAGCTGCCGGAATAGCCGTAGACGCCCCGGGCGACCTCTGCCGAGATGGCGCCATCGGCGAGGTCGGCCTCGATGAGCTCTCTCTGGCGTTGGCCTGGTTCGCCATAGCCCCCTCCTCCCCCCGTCCGGCAGGTGACCGTGTCACCGCGCTTCAGACGGAAGCCGTTGACCTTCAGGACCTTTTGCTCGTCCGGTCGCCCCTCGTTGACGACGACCTCTGGCGGTGTGGCGTCGAGGCCCCCGCACAGGCCCCATGCCGGGGTCTTCGAGCGCTCGAACCAGAGCATCAGGCGCCCATCGGCCTCGAGGACGTATTCCCGCTCGACACCGTTGCCGCCGCGCCAGGCACCCGCCCCGCCCGAGTCACGGCGAATGGCGTAGCGGCGCAGGTACACGGGGTACTTCGTCTCGGACACCTCAATCGGCACGTCCTTCAACGAGCCGTTGACGTTGTTGATGAGAGCGTCCTGCCCGTCCCCGCCGCTCCAGGCACCCCAGCCGCCAACTGTCGGCTCGTAGACGAGATAGGAAGTGCCGTTGCGGGGGTCCTTGCCGCCGATACCGATCACCATCGAGTCGCCGTAGCTGGCGCCGGCTGCGCGCTCGGGCAGCACGGGCGAGAGGGCCCTCACGACCAGGTCGATGAGCAGCCCCAAGGGCGTGAAGTACCACTCGCAGGGAGCCGGGTCCTCCGCCGCCAGCAACGAGCCTGGGCGCACCTTCACCTCGAGGGGGCGGAAGGCGCCCCCGTCGACCGGCCGCCCTGGGTTGACGAGCAGCTTGTATGCCACCCGAGCGGCCGAGACTGCCTGGGGGGCACCGCAGTTGACCGGGCCGTCGGCCACGTCGTCCGTGCCCGAGAGGTCGATAATCATGCGGTCGCCGACGACCTCGACGACGACGCGCACGAAGCGCTGCTCCCCTCGCACGACCCCGTCGTCGTCGAGCGAGCCCTCGGCTGTGTACCGGCCGTCGGGGATCGCGGCCACCTCGGCCCGCTCGAGCCGCTCGGTCTGGGCGAAGATCTGTTCGCGCGCGGCGCGCACGGTGTCGATGCCGTGGCGGGCGACGAGGCGGGCGAGGCGCTGTTGGCCGCTCCGCACACAAGCGATCTGGGCGTACAGGTCGCCGCGGGCCGGGTAGGGGAAGCGCCCGTTGCGCGTGAGCACGTCGACGACGTCCTCGATAACCTCCCCGCTGGCAACGACCTTGGTCGGGCCAAGGCGCAGGCCCTCTTGGAAGATGTTGGTCGAGTCAGTCGGGCTGCCGGCGTCCTTGCCGCCGACGTCGAGCCAGTGCGCTCGGCACGTGGCGAACCCGACGAGCTGGTCGCTGGCGAACACCGGGCCGTAGACAGTCATATCGTGCAGGTGGGTACCGGCGAGGTAAGCGTCGTTCAAGATCCACACGTCGCCCTCGTGCCAGCCCTCGCGACCTATCTGCAGCTCGGTGAGCTCGGTGACGACTTCCAGGTTGCCCAGGAAGATCGGGAGCCCGGCGGACTGCCCGAGGATCTGGTGATTATCGTCGAGCAACCCCACCGAACAATCCTTCATCTCGTAGATCACCGGCGTGTAGGCAGAGCGGATGAGCGTGGCGTTCATCTCGTCAGCCGCCGCGTTGAGGCCCGAGCGGATGATCTCGGTCGTGATCGGGTCGACCTCGCCACGACTAGCGGCCGCCGGGCGCGTGGTCGTGTGGGGACCGGGTTGGGTGGTCGTCGTCATCTCGCTCCTTTTATTTTTCCTGGGTACTCACACCCCGGGCGCCGGCCTGGGCTGCTGGCCCGTCCGGCTGCCCCCGACGGGCGGAACGAACAAAGCCGTCGCTGCGGTCATAGGCCGACATCGATGATGATCGCGCCGAGCGGGTCGACCTGGAGCGCGGCCCCTGGTGGTAGCACCGTCGTCGCCGTCTCTTCGACCACGACCGCTGGTCCCGCGAGGCGTGCCCCGATCGGCAGGTCCGACCGCCGAACGACAGAGGTGGGGTGGGCCTCACCCCCGAATATCACGTCGCGCTGGTCGGAGGGCCAGCTCCGGCCGGGCTCGGGGGGGCGACGGGCTGGGTCGGGACGTCCCAGGTCGCCAAAGACGCTTGTCCGCAGCGCGACGATCTCCATCGGCGCCCCTGGGTTGGCATGGCCGAACCGCCGGTGGTGCGCGGCGTGAAAGCGTCCTCCCACTAGCTGTGCGAAGCCGTCCCCGCGCAGCTCCCCGAGGCGCTCGATCGGTACCACGAGGGTGTACTCCTGGCCCTCGTAGCGCAAGTCCATGGAGTGCTCGGCGCGCACCGCCGAGCCAGGGACGCCCTGGCCCACCACGGCCGCCCGGCCTTCGGCCTCCATCTCTTCGAGCACTTTGGCGAGCCCGGGGCCCTCAGCGCGCTCCAGCGAAGAGTAGAACGAGAGCGAGTGGTCCTTTCGCAGCTCTGTCTCGAGCATCCCCCAAGCCGAGAAAGCGCCCGGGAGCGGGGGGACGATCACCTCCCGGATCTCGAGCTCCCGAGCGAGGAACACGGCGTGCATCGCACCCGCCCCGCCGAACGCAACGAGGGAGAACCCCCGCGGCTCGATGCCCTTTTCGACGGTGAGGGTGCGCATCGCTTGGCCCATCTTGGCGTTGACAACGTCGCAGATGCCTTCCGCGAGCACGGTCGGGCTGAGGCCAAGGCGCTGGCCGAGCGAGGCGACGGCGGCGCGGGCGGCCTCGACATCGAGGGCCATTCGCCCCCCGGCGAACCAGGAGGGGTCGATCCGGTTGAGGACGACGTTGGCATCGGTCACGGTCGGGCGGGTACCGCCGCGCCCGTAGGCAGCAGGCCCCGGCTCCGCCCCGGCGCTCTCCGGGCCCACGCGCAGGCCGCCCGCTTCTTCGTAGGCGACCGAACCGCCGCCGGCACCAATCGTGTGGATGTTGACCACGGGCATCAGCACCGGGTGACCGTCGAACTCGGTCTCGGTGGAGACGTCCGGCTTACCGTCGACGACGAGGCTCACGTCGAAGCTCGTCCCGCCCATATCGATGCAGATGAGGTTGGGCCGAACGAGCAAGCGGGCGAGGGCGACCCCACCCATCGTGCCCCCGACCGGCCCCGAGAGAAGGGTCTGCAGCGTCACGTCGCGTGCGGCAGTTGCTGAAGCCATCCCCCCGCTTGACTGCATGACGTGCAAGGTGGCACCGAGGCCACGCCGGCGCATTTCGCTCTCGAGGCGCTCCAGGTAACGGCGCACGGTGGGGCTCGTGTAAGCGTCGAGCACCGTCGAGGAGG
>JBOGGK010000145.1:0-1836 GCA_050744045.1 Acidimicrobiales bacterium
TTGAGCACGAGGACGATCAGGCGGGGGTCGGCCCAGGTCCTGTAGTACTTGGCCGCGGTCAGCATCTCGGCCATGCCTCCCATCTGCATCGCTCCGTCGCCAACCATGGCCACCGACACTCGGTCCGGGAAGGCGACTTGGCGGCGATCCCGTAGGGAACGCCGGGGACCATGGTGGTTACGTTCCCCGATAGCGACGCCTTTATGCCCCGGCGGACGCGGATGTGGCGGGCGTGCCAGTCGGCCGAGGTCCCCGAGTTCGACGACAGCACCGCGTTGTCAGGCAGGTGTCGTGACAGTGCGGTGAAGACCCATTGAGGTCGGAGCCAAGCTCGTCGCGTACATCGGCGGGGTGAAGGAGACCCGTGCGGTCCGTCAGTGGGCCGAAGGCACTCGGCAGGTCCAGGGTCCCGCTGACGAGCTACGACTCAGGCTCGCCTACCGAGCCGCCAACCCTCATAGCAGAGCGCGACGGCCCGCAAGTCGCACAGCCTTGGTCCCAAGGGTTGAACCCACAACCGGAGGACCGCTCACCGGCCTGGTGGTCCGCGAAGGCGACCTCGACGAGGTGGGGCCTGCCGTCCTGAGCGCTGCCGGGGCCTTCGCGGCACAGGACTGACAGGGCCAACTCCAGGGATGACAAGAGCACCTTGGCGCGCAGCACGATAGCCACTCCCGCCGGGAGCCTCAGGGCCAGCGTAGACCCGGGGCGTGTATGGCGGATCGGCCGGTGGCCCAACCCATGGACTTGGGTCCTTGGGAGTACGCCGGGGATAACGGCCGCTTCGATGACCCCGCCGGCGGGTTCGGCACCACTTATGCCGGCGCCGAACTGCTCGCTATCGGATACGACGCTACTTAGCCCCGCCCGGCAGGGCGCCCAGCTTGACGGCGACGCTCGACTTCGTGCCGTCCGGGCGCAGGAAGCTCACCTTCACGGTCTGGCCGGGCCTGTCGTGGGCGAGGATGGTCGTCAACTGCGTCACGCTGGTCACCTCGGTGCTGCCAATGGCCACGATGACGTCCCCGGCCCTGAGGCCGGCCTTGCCCGCCGGGCTTGACGGGCTGGTCAGCGCGCCGATGCCCACCCCCGCGTCCTGGCCCGCCGGGCTGTAGGCCTGCGAGGCGTAGATGCCGAGCTCGGCCCGGTGGGAGTGGACGACGTGGCCGTAGCGCACGATCTGGCCTGCGATGTCGGTGACGGTGTTGGAGGGGATGGCGAAGCCTATGCCGACCGCCGCCCCCCCGATCTCGGGGTCTTGCGCCGCCAGGGTCGGGATGCCGACGACCTGGGCGGCCAGGTCGACCAGGGCCCCCCCGCTGTTGCCCGGGTTGATCGGCGCGCTGGTCTGGATGGCGTTGGCCAGCACCGCTCCTGCCGTCGACCCGTTCGCCGGTTCGGGCACGTAGCGGTTGAGGGCGCTGATGATCCCGCTCGTGACGCTGCTCGAAAGGGCGAGCGGGTTGCCTATCGCCATCACGATGTCGCCTATCGCCAAGTCGTCTGAGTTGGCGAAGTGGGCGGCCTCCAGCGACGAGGCGGGGACACCCTTCACCCTCACCACCGCCAGGTCGTCGGGGGGGAACGCCCCCACCAGGGTGGCCTTGGCCACCCTCCCGCTCACGAACTGGACGGAGAAAGTTTGCGCCGAGCCGACCACGTGGTCGTTGGTAACGATGTCGCCGCGGTTGTCGTACACGATGCCCGAGCCGAGGCCAGTGCTGTCGGTGACCTGGACGACCGAGGGCCTGACGGCTTTGACGACCTTGACATAGGACTGCTGCAGAGCGCAGGCTGCGCTGGGAACGGCCGGCGCCGACTTGGCCCTGCACGCCG
>JBOGGK010000146.1:0-3830 GCA_050744045.1 Acidimicrobiales bacterium
CCTTGGGGCCTTCCAACAGCGCACGCATGGCGCCGCGGGTTTTCCCGTGAAGCTTGCCGCCGGTAGAGTGACGCCATGGCGAGCAGCGTCGGCAGGCGTCGAGCTGGCTAGGGAGCTGCCTCGACGCCGACGCCTCCCCCGTGGCGAGGTGGCCTCCCGGTGACGTTGACCCTCGCCATCACGGCCGCGGCCCCGGCCCCCCTGGCCTACGCCTTCGGCCTGGGCCTGGTGGGTGCAGTGAACCCCTGCGGGTTCCCGCTGCTGCCCGGCTACCTGGCCACCTTTGCAGGCGCCGGAACCGAGGCCGGCACGTTACGGCGGACGGCTAGGGGGCTCGCCGCCGGCGCCTCGGTGACCGCGGGGTTCGTCCTCGTGTTCGGCGTCCTCGGCCTGCTCATCGAGAGCGGCGTCGACGTGGTGGAGGGCTGGGTCCCATGGGTGATGATCGCGTTGGCGGCCGCAATGACGGTGCTCGGGGTGCTCAGCGCTCTTGGCCGGCAGGTACACCTGCGTGTGCCGGCAGTGCGCCGGAGCGGGTCGAGCCGCGCGATCGGGATGGTGGGCTTCGGCGTTGCGTACGCGATCGGCTCGTTGAGCTGTGCCCTACCGGTCTTCCTGGCCGGTGTGGCGGGGTCCTTCACCCGGCTGGGCTTTTTCGTTGGGGCATCGACCTTCGTCGCTTACGCCCTAGGAATGGGGCTGCTGCTTGTTGCCCTCAGCCTGGTCGTCGCGCATGCAGGCGCGCCAGCCTTGCGTCGGATCCGACCTCTGACCCGCTTCGTGCCCCGGGTCGCTGGGCTGGTGCTGATTGTGGTCGGGCTGTACCTGCTCCTTTACTGGGTTAGTGACCTCGTTGCCCCGACCTCGACGCCGGCACCGGTCCGGGTGGTGGAAGGCGCCCAATCTGCCCTCAGCGGTTGGCTGGCCGGCTCGCCCCGGCTGATCGGCGTGGTCCTCGGTGCCGTCGTTGTTATCGCGTTGGTGCTCGTAGCGGTTGCCCTCTGGCGCGCCGGCGGCGATGTGGCGGACGGCAGGCGGCGACGTCCGAGCAGCGATCCGGCCGCCCGCAGACGAGACGAGGAGCCCGTTGGTGCAGTGCGGTAAGCACCCCCGTCGGACCTCGGCCGTCGGCAACCGCTAGCGCGACTGGGTCATGTCGTGGTCCCACGTGGCCGGCTGCTACTGCCCAGGAGCTACCGTTGCCCTCTCAGCTGGTGCACGGGCGCTCCAAGCCTGCTCCTCGAGGTGGCCTCCCTCAGCGAGAAGGGCCAGCAAGTCGCCTCTCGCCCGGGCGACGCGCGAGCGAATCGTCCCGAGCGGGCACCGGCAGACCGCGGCCGCCTCTTCGTAAGAGAGGCCCACCACTTGGGTGAGCACCAAGGCGTCCCGGCGCTCCGGATGCAGCCGGCTGAGCAGGTCGGCTACGACGGCCCTCCCGCTCGCGTCGCCCGCGGCAAGCTCGTCCAGGCTCGGGAGGGGGTGAGCCACCCGGTCGCGCGACTCGCGCCTCGAACGAGACCTCAGCTCGTCCAGGCAGGTGTTCCGGGCGATCGCCAACAGCCAGGTGCGGACGGCCGCGTCGGCCCGGAAGCCGCCCAGGGCCTTGACCGCCCGCAAGAACGCCTCCTGAGCGAGGTCGTCGGCGCTCTGGGCGTCTACGAACCCGGCGCAAAGGCGCCAGACATCTGCGTAAGTGGCCCTGACCAGCCGCTCCAGGGCGTCCCTATCACCGGCACGAGCCCGGTGGGCGAGCCAAGTGAGGGAATCCACAAGGCCACCCTACGGGTCCCCGCCCTCTTTCCTCCAGTCAGGTACAGAGGCCGGAATGTCAGGGAACGGGAACTTTGGCGGGACGAGGTTCGCCTAATAGAGCATGGACTGTAGTTCGGCGCGCGAGGCGATCTCGGCGCTCCTCGACCAAGAACCCCCAGGGGTGCCACTCGCCAGCCTGGAGGGCCACCTGGCCAGTTGCGGAGCTTGCCGGAGCTGGCAGCAACGCGCCCACGAGATGATGCCGAGGGTCAGGCTGCAGGCGGCGCAGGTTTCGCCTCCGGTGCCGGCCCGCCTGCTCGACGCCATGGCGCGCCACCTGCCCCGACACGGTGCGCCTAACCCAGCAAGGGTGCTTGACGGGCCCGAGGCCCAGCCGACGGCTCCTCCGGGGCAGGGCCAACAGCCTGTTGGAGCGACGGGCTCGCGATGGCGCCGGCCTCTCGTTTTCGCTACCCTCCCTGCCCTGGTTGTCGCCCTGCTCGCTATCGTCCTGTTGCCGAAGGCGGGCAACGGCGCTACCGCGACAAACGAGACTTCCTTTGTCAGTGGCCCCGCTGCGAACATCCTCCAGCTCGACGTCCTCGCCCGCAACAACCGGTACATGCCGGCCAACTTCCAGCTCACCGACCAGTACGGCAAGCCGGCCTCGCTCGAGCAGTTCCGGGGCAAGGCGGTCGTGCTCTCGTTCAACGACGACCAGTGCACCGACCTGTGCACCCTCCTGGCCCAGGACACCGTGGCCGCCAACCAAGACATGGGCCCGGCAGCGAAGCATGTCGTGTTCTTGTCGGTCAACGTCAACCCCTTCTACCCGCAGGTGCGCTACGTGAAGGCCTGGACAGACTCCCACGGGCTCGGAGGGCAGCCCAACTGGGTGTACACCACCGGGCCGGTCAAGTACCTGAAGTCGGTATGGAAGCGCTACGGGACCTACGTGGGTCTCGACTACCAGACCCGGACGGTGGTCCACGGCACCGATCTCTACTTCATAAACCCGGCCGGCCACGTGGTGGGCGTGGGCCAGTTCGGCGACAACGCCGCTGACACGTCGCTCTACTCCCACGCCATGGCCCAGATGGCCGTCGACCTCCTCCCCGCCCCGGAGCGCGGCCCCGTCGGTGGTCCTTCTGTGCCGGCGCCCACCGAGACCAACGCGACCATCGGGGCGCCGGCCCCCGCTTTCAGCCTGCCGATGCTCGCCAGCCCGAGCCGGGCGCTGTCTTCGTCGACGCTCCGGGGGAAGTACACGGTGCTCAACTTCTGGGCGAGCACTTGCACCGCCTGTACCGAGGAGATGCCCAACATTGAGAAGGCCTACCGGGATCTCGGCAAGGAGGTGGCTTTCGTCGGGGTGGACGTGTCAGACCGGCGAGGGGCGGCGGCCGCGTTCGTAAAGCGCGCCGGCGTTACTTACCCGCTCGTGTCCGACACCGCCGGGACGCTCTTAGGCGCCTACCGGGCCCCAGGCTTGCCCTTCACCGCCATAATCGGCCCGCACAGCCACGTGCTGGTCCGTCACCCCGGCGCCCTCGACACCGAACAACTCGAGTACGTCGTAACCAACGAGGAGTCCCTCAGCGGGTGATCACCCCCTTGTTCGCCTATGGCGACGCCCCGAGCTCGGCAGTCAGCTTGCACATACTGCTCCTGGGCGTGCAGACCGGCTGGCTCGACCTCCTGGCCGACGCTTTGGAGGCGCTTACCCTCGTTCTTTATCTGCTCGGCCTCCACCGCCTCGCCCGCCGGGGCCGCCCGTGGCCGGCGTGGAGCACTGCCGCTTTCGTCCTCGGCGTCGTCGCCTTGTGGGCCGCGGTCGGCTCGGGCCTAGCTGCGTACGACGAGCTCAATGTCACGATGCACGTCATCCAGCACATCCTGCTCATGATGGTAGCGCCGCCGCTATTGGCACTCGGAAAGCCGGTGACCCTCGCGGCCCAGGCCGCGAGGCGTCAGAACCAGGTCCGTCTCCTGAAAGTCGTCCATAGTCCCGTAGTCGCTGGGCTCACCTTCCCGGTCGTCGCCTTCCTCGTCTACTACGGGACGATGTACACGTACTT
>JBOGGK010000147.1:0-2646 GCA_050744045.1 Acidimicrobiales bacterium
CCCTTTTCCCGTTCGAGGTCAGTCGAGTCCATCACCCGCTCGGCCACCTCCTCGTTGGCCCCGAACGCGCCCGATTGGCGCAGCATGGCGTCGACCAGGGTGGTCTTGCCGTGGTCGACGTGGGCGACGATGGCGACGTTGCGTATATCTGCGCGCTGCATTTCCTCAGTTCCCGGGGGGGTCGGCAGCGCCGGCGCGCTCGCCTGTGCCCAGGCTACCGGCTGGAGCCCGCCGCCCGGGCCGGGCGGGCCAGGTGCCGGGGGCCAGGCGGGGCCCGGCGAGGGCCAGGCGAGGGCTAGGCGCCCGGCCGGGGGCGGGCCAGACGGTGCCTCGCCTTGGGGCGTTCGCTGCGGCGGCGGTGCTCCTCCATGCGCCGGCGGATCAGTTCCCGGCGGGCCTGCAGGTCCCGGTAGGTGAGCTCTTCGACATCGTCGCCCACGCCCACGGCCGCCCGCACGCCGGCCATGTCGAGGGGGTGCTGGCGGGGGTCGATGCCGATGTCGTGGGCGATGCGTTCGCCGTAGCGGGTGGTGAAATAAGCCGAGATCTCCGCTACCTCGGCGAACAGGTCGACCTCGGGCGCCAGCGTCGCCAGCGAACCGTCCACGAACAGCAGGTCCTTCACGAACAGCATCAGGATCTTGGGGAACCGGGCCCCGTACTCGAGCAGGCGCTTGGTGAGCTCACGCACCTGTACCAGGAGCGCCTCGGGGGCCATGGTCGTCACGTCGACGACCGGGTTGTCGAGGCCGAGGTCGTTGGCCAGGGCGTCGATGTCGGTGTCGGCCGGCACCGCGCCCATGTCCCGCAGGGCCGCCAGTTGCAGTCGCGGGTCGTTGAGGCTGCCCCCCATGAGCAGGCGCAGGAACGCCACCCGCCTGATCTCGTCCAGTCGCCCGGTGATGCCGTAGTCGAGCAAGGCCACCCGCCCGTCGGGCTGGACGAACAGATTGCCCCCGTGGAGGTCGCCATGGAAGACGCCGAAGAGAGTGGCCCCCTCCAGGAAGGCGATCAGCAGGGCGCGCACCACCGCCGAGGTGTCGATGCCAGCCCGCCGCATGCCTTCCACGTCGTCCCAGCAGAAGCCGTCGAGGCGCTCCATGACGAGCAACCGCCTGGTCACCAGCTCCGGGTGGGGCCGAGGTACCACCACCGATCGCTGGTTGGTCTCGGCCAGCACCTTGGCGATGTCGAGCATGTTGTCGGCCTCCAAGCGGAAGTCGAGCTCCTCCACGATCGTCTCGGCGAACAGCTCGACGAGGGCGGGGGGGTTGGCGAGGGAGGCGATCGGTATGCGGCCGATCAGGTGAGGGGCGAGCCAGCTCATCGCCGCGATGTCGCGTTCGACCAGGCTGGCCACGTGGGGGCGCTGGACCTTGGCCACCACCACCTCGCCGCTGCGGAGGCGAGCGGCGTGCACCTGGGCCACCGAGGCGGCCGCGATCGGCGCCCGGTCGAAGTACTCGAACACCTCTTCGAGCGGGCGGCCCAGCTCGGCCTCCACCACCCCCCGCACCAGGTGGAACGGCTCGGCGGGGACCCGGTCGCGGAGGAGGCGGAACTCGCCCACCAGTTCCGGGGGGAAGACGCCTTCGCCCGAGGAGAGGATCTGGCCGAGCTTTATGTAAGTGGGCCCGAGGCGTTCGAAAGCCCGGCGCAGGCGGTGGGACAGCCCGGCCCGGGAGATCTCCCGGCGCCCGAGCCGGCTGGCCCGGCGCCTTTCCACCAGCTGCCAGGCGAGGATCGCCCCGCCGAGGCGCAGGCCCGTGGCGAGCACCCTTTCGCCCGGGGGGAGGGCCCGGTGGCGCAGCAGCTGGGGCACCCGGGCCGCCGTCTGGGCCCTCAGGGCGGCGACATCTTGCCTCCAAGGGAGGGGCTTGCCGGTGAGCTGCCAAGGCGGGCGGTCGCTGAACGCCCCCATGGCGAGGTCGCCGGGCCCGGGCGGCCCCGGGTTGGGGCCGCCCCGGCCGGAGCTCCTGGGGGCGGGGGCGTTGGCGGCGTCGTCGTTCATCGGGATCCCTTAGCGACCGACCCTAGCGAGTGGCACCGAGCTGGCCTTGCGCCAGCCTCCCCCTTTCTTCCCGGCTAGGCTCGCCCCATGGCGCACCGCCTCGAGCCTGGCAAGCCCGCACCAGCGTTCAGCCTGGCCGACCAGTCGGGAGGGGAGGTGGCCCTGTCCGACTACCGAGGGCGTCAGGTGCTGGTCTACTTCTACCCCAAGGCCGATACTCCTGGCTGCACCGCTCAGGCCTGCGGGCTGCGGGACGTGCTCGGCGGGATCGGCACGACGGCCGTGGTCGGGATCAGCCCCGACCCGCCTGAGCGCCAGGCCGCCTTCGACGTCAAGTACGGTCTCGGGTTCCCTTTGCTGTCCGACCAGGACCATGCCGTGGCCGAGGCCTACGGGGTCTGGGCCCAGCGCAGCATGTACGGGCGTTCGTACATGGGGATCGAGCGGTCGGCGTTCCTGGTGGGCGAGGACGGCTTGCTGCGGTACGTCTGGTACAAGGTCTCGCCGGCGGCTACGGCGGCCAACCTGGTCAAGGCCTTGGGCTGAGCCTAGGCGGGCACAATCACCAGGCAGCCGTTGTGGCCGCCGAAGCCGAAGGAGTTCGACACCACCGGGGCCGGCTCCCAGTCCCGGGC
>JBOGGK010000148.1:0-1626 GCA_050744045.1 Acidimicrobiales bacterium
ACCCAGGCGACCGCCCCGGCCAGGGCGGCAGCGGAGGCGGCCCGGGCCAGGCGGGCCACCGGACGGAGGCGGGGGCGGGCCGGCGGCCCCATCAACCCGGCCTGGGCCACTGCATGGGCGGCGTCGGAGGTGAAAAGGTTGGCCGCCGCGGCTAGTTGCGCGCTCCGGGAAGGACCTGGCCGGCCCAGCCGCTGGAGGTGCTCCACCAGCTCAGAGCCGGTGCGGGCGCGGCAACTGACGCCGGCGCCCGACATGGCGGCGGCGCTCTTGCGGCCGTGGCCGGGTATGGGGCGGAAGTTGACCAGGGGGAGGCCGGCGGCCAGGGCCTCGAGCGAGGTGAGGCCGCCTGCGTTCTCGACCAGCACGTCGCAAGCGGCCATGACCCCGGCCATGTCGTCGGTCCAGCCGAGCACGATCGCCCGGTAGCCCTTGGACCCGGCCAAGCGCCCCAGATCCTGGCGGAGGCCCTCGTTGTGGCCGCATACGACGACGGGGACGAGCCCTGGGGCCCCGGCGACCAGTTCCAGGGCTTCACGCACCGCGCCGACTCCCCACGAACCCGACGAGATGAGCACGGCCACCTCGTCGCCGGCCAGGCCCAGCCGGTCCCGCTGGGCGGCCCGCCGGCCGGGCGCCGTGGCGAAGCTTGGCCCGACCAGGGGGGCGCAAGGCAGGCTGGGCCGGCCCGTCCGGCGGGACAGGGCGGCGGCCGTGCCCGGGTGGACAGCCAGGTTCAAGTCGACCCTCCGGTGGGCCCAGAAAGGGTGGTAGCCGAAGTCGGTGACGAAGTTGACCGCGGGGACCGCCAGCCCCGAGCGCCGGCGCCACGGCGAGCGGCTGGCGGCCCGCCGGCGCATGTCGCCCAACGCCTGGGTGGCGACCGAGTATGTCGACACGACCACGTCGGCGCCCGTCTCGCGTGCCCAACGCCGGACCGCCCGGCGGGTGAACAGGCAAAGCAGGCGCGAGAGCGGCCCGAGGAGGAACGGCAGCCAGTACCACATCCCGAACACCAGCTCATAGGCCCACGGGGCGTGCCTCAGCTGGGCCTCGTAGCTCTTGCTGAGCATCTTGCCTATGTACAGGGGGGGCGCTTCCAGGAAGTCGCGGATGGCCGGCTCGTGGCCGCTTTGGGCGAGACGGCGGGCCAGTTCGCGGGCGTTGCCCGCGTCGCCCGCCCCCACGGTCGCCGACACGATGAGGACCCGGAGCGGCTCGGCCCGCAAAGGGCCTCGCCGGGCCCCTCGCCGAGCGCCCCCTGGGTGCCGCTTCATTATTCGAACTCTAAATTGACCTGCTCGCCGCGGCAAAATTCTCCTCCGGTAAGCCACTTAGGCTACCCTGTAGCGCCGTGAGGGGTGGGCCGACGCGCGCTGGCCCGGCCTCGGTGGTGCCGTGAGGGCGGTCGTGCTCGTCGGCGGGGAGGGGACGCGGTTGCGCCCGCTCACCTATTACACGCCGAAGCAGATGTTGCCTGTCGCCGGCCGGCCCGTCATCGAACGGGTGCTGGAACATTTGGCCGGTCACGGTGTCGACGAAGCCGTGCTTTCCCTCGGCTACCGGCCCGACGCTTTCCTCTCCGCCTATCCCGACGGCAAGTGCGGGGGCGTCAAGTTGCACTATGCG
>JBOGGK010000149.1:0-4756 GCA_050744045.1 Acidimicrobiales bacterium
GGGCCCCCACCCAGCTGCGGAGGCTCCTGCCGTCCGCCAGCCGCCCGTAACTGGCATTGGCTTCGCCGCGGCGACCGGCGTCGCCTACGCAGACCGTCGACGGCCCCCACAAAGCGGCCGCCAGCAAAGGCGCTTTGCCGGGCTCCGGCGGGAACGACAGCGCCCCCGGCTCGGCCACCAGCGTGCCCTCGCTCGGCCATGATGCCGTCGGCCATGGTGCCCGTCTCCGTCCCGCCGCTCGCCGCCGGTTTACGCCGAACGGGACCGGTCGAGCTCGAACCACACGGTCTTGCCTCTGGCGTGGGTGCTCACGCCCCAACGGCTGGCGAGGCTCTCGACAATCGCCAAGCCGCGCCCGCCCTCGGCGTCGTCAGCGGCCTGTACCGCCTCGACGAGGCCCGAAGGCACGAAGTCGACCACCTCTACCCGCACCGAGGCCGGCCGCAGGACGACGCTCACCTCGACCTCGCTGCCCGCATGCCTCACTGCGTTCGCGACCAGTTCGGTCACCAGCAGTGCGGCGTCGTCGGCGAAGCCCTCGAGGTCCCATGAATGCAGAGACGCCTTGACCGTACGCCTCGCCTCTGCGGCACTGAGCGGGTGAGCGCCGAGACGGCGCCTGACCGCCCCGCCCGCCGGTCCCCCGTCGCCCTCGCCTTGCCCGGCGGTCTCATGGCCTGGCGCCTGCTGGTCGGGGCGCATCGCCAGCTCGGCCCGGCCCACCAGCGCCAATAGGCGTTCGAGCTCTTGGCCGAGGGTGCTCGCGTCGAGGTCTTCGTGCAGGAACCCGATAGCGCCCGCCGCCTTGCGCGCCAGGTCCACCTCTCCGGGTTCGCGCCCTGAACGCACCACCAGAGCGCAGGCGGGCCAGCTCTGGCGGGCCAGTTCGACCAGCCTCGGCGCCGCTTCCATCTCCAGGTCGACGATGGCTACGTCGGGCTGCCAGCCGGGGCCCCCCTTGGCTGACAGGGCTCCCAGCCCGGGGAGCTCGTCCGGCGGGCGGCTGCCTAGGTCGTAGTGGGGGTCGCTCAGCTGCCAGCGGCCTCCCCGCTCGAGAGCCGCCGCCAAGAGCTGCTTTTCCAAGCGGTCGTCGCTAAGGACGAGGACCGTCCTCACTGCTGCGGCCGCCAGTACCGCGGCCCTTTGGCGCTACCCGCCCTCATCTTCGCCTCCGGCCCCGCCCCTCTCCGAGGCGGGCAGCCTGACCCAGATCACTGCACCCTGGGCGTCCTGGCAACTGCCTGCTTGTGCCCCTATAGTGCCGCCGCAGCGCTCGGCGAGGCGCCTGGCCAGGTTCCACGAACCGGCTCCTTCCCCCTTGCCGAAAGAAGTGAGCCCTTTGACCAGATCCGACGGGGTCGGCGGCGGGCCGTCGTCGGTTACGACCAGCCGCCAGGCGTCTCGGTCGGCTTCGGCGCCCAGGCTCACGTTGGCTACGCCTGGCCTCTTTGCCGCCGTCGCCAGCAGCTCGTGCAGGAGCCGCCCCAACAACCGGGGGTCTCCGGTCAGCTCGGGCAGGTCGGGCGTTTCGAACTGGCAACCGGGGAACTCGCCCGCCAGCTTGGGCGCGACGGCGGCCATGATCGAGCGGAGGTCGGCCCTCGAGCCGCCTGTCGCGGCGGGCCGGGCCCTGGCCGCCACCCTGACCTCGTCCAGGCGTGCCCTGGCCCTGGCCACGCACTCGGTCGCCTGCAGAGTCAGATCCCGGTCCACGCCCCCCTCGGCGCCGGCCGCCAGCTGGAGGAACCCTATGGCCTGGGACAGGGGCCGCCGCAGCCCCGCCGCCGCCGCCTCCGCCACCCGCTGGAGGGCGGCGTTGGAGCGCTCCAGTTCCTCGGCTTGGTGTTGGACGGTTTCGTTCGCCCTCTCGAGCTGCGCCAGTTGCGCCGCCAGCTCGGCGTGCTGGCGCCCGATGAGGACGTCTTTGGACCACAGCCCGAGCAACACCTTCACCTTGGCCCTGAGCAGCGCGGGGTCGTACGGCTTGTACAGGTAGTCGAAGGCACCGGCCTCGTAGCCAGCCATAAAATGCTGCGGCTCGCCGCTTATAGCCGTCAGGAAAACAATGGGTATGTAGCGGCAACGCTCGCGCTGGCGTATCAGGCGGGCCGTTTCGAAGCCGTCCATCTCCGGCATCTGCACGTCCAAGATGATGAGGGCGAAGTCACCCGCGAGCAGTTCCTGGAGGGCTTCTATGCCTGAGCGCGCCGCCACCAGTTCGGCACCGAGCGGCTCTAGCACCGCCTCCAACGCCAAGAGCGCGTCAGGGCGGTCGTCCACCATCAGTATGCGCGGCTGGGGCAGCTCGCCCGCCGTGCCGCCGGTAGGCGAGGTGCTCATTTGCGCAACAGCCACGTTGCGATCGTATCGAGCAACCTGTCCACCTGGACGGGTTTGGTCACGTAGTCCGACGCCCCTGCCGCCAGGCTCTTGTCCCGTTCGCCGTGCATAGCTTTGGCGGTGAGGGCGATTATGGGCAGATCCTGGAACCCGGCGCTCGCCCGTACCGCCTTCATCGTCTCGTAGCCGTCCATTTCCGGCATCATCAGGTCCATCAAGATGACGTCCACGCCCTGGCTGGCGCGCAAGGCCCCGAGGCCCTGGCGGCCGTCGTGGGCGCAGCTCACCACCATGCCATGGTCCTCCAACGCCGAAGTCAGGGCATATACGTTGCGCACGTCGTCGTCGACTATGAGGACGTGGCGGCCTTTGAGCGATGACCAGTCGGCATGCGAGGCGGCGTCGACGCTCGGCCTGGGCCAGGCGGGCGTGCTCGGTCCCTGCAGGCGGCGGCCGGGCGCGCCGTCCGGGACGGGCGGTGTCTCGGGCAGGGACAAGCGGAACTTGCTGCCTTTGCCCGGCCGGCTGTGGACCTGGATGTCCCCACCGAGGAGGCGGGCAATTTCGCGGCTGATGGACAACCCGAGCCCGGTGCCGCCGTAGCGGCGGCTAGTGGTGCCGTCCGCCTGCTGGAAAGCCTCGAATATAAGGGGGGCTTTTCCCTTCGATATGCCGATACCCGTGTCCACCACCTCGAAAAAGCTCCCGTTCGTCGCCGGATCCCACCCGGCCCGCAAAGTGACGCTGCCCTTGTCGGTGAACTTGCACGCGTTCGACAGAAGGTTCTTCAGGATCTGCTGCAAGCGGTGCTCGTCGGTGGTTATCGTGGCGAGGTCGGCCTCGACGTCGAGGAGAAAGTCCAACCCTTGCTGCTCGGCCAGCGGCCTGAAGGCCTGCGCCAGCACCTCGCAGACGCCAGAGGGCGCGACCGGCGCGAAACTGACGTCCATCTTGCCGGCTTCCACCTTGGACAGGTCCAAGATGTCGCTGATCAAGGTGAGCAGGTCGTTGCCGGCGGCGTGGACGCTGTTGGCAAACTCGACTTGGCGCCCGGTCAGGTTGCCTTCGGGGTTGTCTGCCAGCATCTGGGCCAGGATGAGCAGGCTATTGAGCGGCGTCCGCAGCTCATGGGAGATGTTCGCCAGGAACTCGGACTTGTACTTGGACGACAGTGCCAGCTGCTCGGCCCTTTCTTCGAGCTCCCGCCGGGCGAGCTCGATCTCCGCGTTGGTGTGCTGCAGCTCCGACTGCTGCCTCTGCAGCTCCCCGGACTGCGCCTGCAGCTCGGCGGTCAGGCTCTGGGACTGCGCCAGCAGCTCCTCGGTGCGCATGGTGGCGACGATCGTGTTGAGCACGACCCCGAGCGACTCGACGATCTGGCCGAGGAAGGCCAGGTTTATCTCGCTGAAGGGCTTGAACGAAGCGAGCTCGACGACCGCCAACGGCTGCTCTTCGAACAGCACCGGGAAAATGACGACGTGAGCGGGGGGGGCGTCGACCAGGCTCGAACGGACCCGGAGCCCGCTGGCCGGCACGGAGCCCACTGATATCGTACGCCGCTCCAGGGCAGCCTGCCCGACGAGGCCTTCGCCGGTCTTCCAGGTGGTCGGCACGCCCTTGCGGTGAGCGACCCCGTAACCGGCCAGCAACCGGTAGCGCAGCCCCCCGTCGGGGTCGTCCTCTGCCATGTAAAAGGCGCCGTACTGGGCGCCGATCAAGGGCGTCAGCTCGGACATGATGAGCATGGAGACCGTGCCTAGGTCGCGCTGGCCCTGGAGGATGGCGCCGATGCGGGCCAGGTTGGAGTTGAGCCAGTCCTGCTCCATGTTCCGGGTGGTGGTCTCTTTCAGGTTGGCGATCATCGTGTTGATGTTGGCCTTGAGCAGCCCCAGCTCCCCGGGGGCGTCGATGGTGATCGTGCGGGTCAGGTCGCCCTGGGTGACGGCGGTGGCGACCCGGGCGATGTCGCGGACCTGGATGGTCAAATTGCTGGCCAGCTGGTTGACGTTTTCGGTGAGCCGCCTCCAGGTCCCCGAGATCTCCTCGACCTCTGCCTGGCCGCCCAACTTGCCCTCGGTGCCGACTTCGCGCGCCACCCGGGTCACCTCGGAGGCGAAAGCCGACAGCTGCTCGACCATCTTGTTTATGGTCTGCTTCAGCTCCAGGATCTCACCTCGGGCGTCCACGGTGATCTTTTGCGACAGGTCGCCGAGCGCGACGGCCGTCGTCACCTGCGCGATGTTGCGGACCTGGTCGGTCAAGTTGTCGGCCATGGAGTTGACCGATTCGGTGAGCGCCCGCCAGGTGCCCGAGACCCCGGGTACCTGCGCCTGGCCCCCCAACTTGCCCTCGGTGCCGACTTCGCGCGCCACCCTGGTCACTTCGTAGGCAAAGCCGGACAGCTGGTCCACCATCT
>JBOGGK010000150.1:0-3708 GCA_050744045.1 Acidimicrobiales bacterium
GGATAGATACCGTTGTTGATGGCCGCCACGGTGGTCCACGGCGAGGCATAGGACGCCGAGGCGGTGGCGGTCAGGGCCAGGTCCGTCGAGCCTGGCGGCAACGGCAGTGGTTTCTGCGATATCACCCATTGCTCCGCGCTGACCGTGCCTGACGCGCCGTACGGCGCGGTGTACGCGGCGGTGACGACCAGCCCGTTGCCGCCCGAGGCGGTGACCGGGGGGGTCACGTCCCAAGTAGTCTTCTCTGTCTGGCCCGGGGCGACGGAGCTGAACGTGGTCGAGGCGGTGGCCGTCAGGGCCCAACCGCTGGGCGCCTGCATGGTCAGGTCGACGTCGCTGACCGCCGTCTCACCGGTGTTGGTGAAGGTGGCCGACGCCGTGGTCTGCTGGCCCGCGACCAGGAGCGGCTGGGCGTGGGCCCCGGGGACCGTGCTGGCAACATCGACGCTGACTTTGGGCCGGTTCGCTTGGCCGAGCACGACCAGGACCGTCCGGCCGGGCCAATTCATGGTCACCGTGTGACTGGACACGTCGTAGCTCCCGCCGTACACGCGCTGCACGCCGGCGTCCGCGAAGATGGGCAGCTGGACCTGGATGTCGTTGCTAGGAGGCCGGCCCGTGACCGACACCTGGACGACCTTGTCACCACGGTGCTCATGGGTGTCGACCCACACCCCGTAGGTGTCACGACGGCCGGAGGCCTCGTTGTAGGACGAGGTGATGTTGCCGACAGAGATTCGCTGCCCCGGCATGATCCACGCGTCCGGCACGCCGCGCCCGACGTACAGGGCAGTGCTGTAGCGGAACGAACCGTCCCCATTGCTCGTGGGAACCAGGCCCTGGGCGACCAGCGACTGCAGCAGGGTCTGCGTCTGACCCGCCATCGGCCAGGCGTACGGGACTGCGCCGAACTGTGGCGCGGCATGGCTGCCGGCCCACGGGTTGTTGGGGTCGGGCGCACTGCCGTTTGCTTCCCACCAGGCGTTCGGGCCGCCGGTGGTAGTGGCGATCTGCCAAGCGTAGCTAGTGATCGGCAGGTCTCGGTACTGCGTCCCATAGAGCGCGCCAGCGGCATAGGCAGTGTTGAGCGCAACGCTATAGCCGCTGTACGCCCCGAAGGACGGGTAGGGCACGCTACCCACAAGCCGGCTAAAGCCGGTCTCGTAGAGGTTATCGGTTTGGCTGGGGTCGCCGAGCACGCCGTTCAGCTCGCCACCCTCGAGAAAGATGTCCCAGACGTTCTGGCCCCACAGGTTGGAACCCGCCCAGTTCGCGTCGTTCGGGGTGTTGCAGCGGTCAGCAGTGACCGGGACGTCCACCTCGCAAGGCAGGAAATCGAAGCCGTTTGCCTTCTCGTTGGCCGACAGCCCGGCGTTCGTGGCGTCTAGCAGGCTGGTGTAGGCGCCGTCTGCCCATTGGGCCTCGGAGGTGTCGCCGATACGGGTAGCGATGTACTTGTAGGCCGACAGCCCGGCCAGCGCCGTCTCGTCGTCGAACAGCCACACACCGAACGAGTCGTTGTCGTTGGAAGCCTCGAGGTAACCCGTGGCCGCGTTGAGCTGCGAGAGGTAGTCAGTGTGCATGATCGTGTACAGGCTCGGCCCCCACTGGCCCGGGCCGGTCGCGTCGTCGTGGAAATATTTGGCCACGAACGGGGTGTCGTTGGTCTCCTCCAGGTACTCGGCCCATGCCAGCAGTGTCCTCCACGGGCCATCCCAATACCAGTTGGCGCCTTCCTCGTCGAAGGTCGGGCTCTCAGAGATGCGAGCTGTCAGCAGCAGGTTCTGCGCGTCGGCAAAGTCACCTAACATGAAACGGTTCATCAGGATGCCGGGGACGTCGTGGTTGAGCAGCGAGTCGTAGTTGTCCGCCCCGGAGAACTGCGCCTCGCCCGTCTGCACCACCCGGGTGTAGATGAACGCTGCTTTGTAGGCATTGTCGATCGCAGTCCCCGGGTCAGCCAGCTGGTTGGTATTCGGCAGGCTGACGTTGGGCAGCGAAAGCGTCGGGGCCACTGACAGCTGTTGCTGCCAGTACCTGGCCATGTGGTAGTAGGCCTGGGTGTAACCAGACACGTTGGACCGCTGGCCTACGGTTGGCGCGACTATCGTAGGCAGCGCGTTACCGCTGCCGAACGTGTCGACCGCGGCCACAAAGTCGTGCTCTACCGTCTGGCCGGGGTTGACCGTGTCCGGAGCTTGGTCAAGTTCCACCAGGCCCGTGCCCGACTGGCCCGGCGGGACCGTCACCGTAGCGGCGCCCTCGTTGGTGACTTTTATCCCGGTGTAGACCAGTTCGACCGGGCTGGCGTCTATGGTCTGGCGGTCAGCGAAGTCGGTGATCGAGATATCCACGCTGTCGCGGGTGAACGACGTGGTCATCGCCGGCAGGTAGCCGTCGGCCATCGTCCAGCGCACCGACCCGGCGGCGGGCGCCTGGCCCGAGGCCAGCCCGTAGTTGTACACGTTGAACGAGTACATCTCGCCGCAGTAGGTCGTGCCGCCCTGCTGGTATTTGTCGGGCACACCGCGAGCAAAGTAGGCCCCGGACAGGTACTCGAATGGCGCGTAGTAGTTGCCTTCCCAGCCGATCACCGTCTGGTTGGCGTAGCCGTAGCCGTACGGGTCGCTCGGGGTCGGGAAGTTCGTGCCACTGGCCTTCGGCAGCGACGAGTCGTTGCACGCATTAATCGGCAGGACGGGGAGAGGCTGGAGTGCCTGCGACTGGGGCGACTGCCAGTGGGGTGCCTGCCGGTGGGGTGCCCACGCGTTTGCGGTCCCGCGTTGCGCGGCCGGGATGCCCCGCGCCGCGATGGGCAGCGAGTCGGCTTGCGCCGGCGCGGGCACCAGCCCGAGCGTGGCGGTAGCGGCAATGGCGACAACTGCCGTGAACGACCGCTGAGCACGAACCTTCATCTGTGCCTCCTAACGCGCCGTTGACCCGAAGGTCCGGCCCTTCTTTTCTCCATGACCGCTCACATTCGCTGGTTCCCACGAGACAGGCCCGCACTCTGGCAGGACCCGAGCCGATGGACCGGCGCTTCGTGCGAATGTCCCCCTATGCTGCGCTTCAGCAGCGAGTTTACTGCCCGTACCTGCTCCTGTCAAGCCCGCCGGGGGGCGCCCTTCGATGACGTCGCCGGGTCGGGAGAACCGATGTGAGCGCTAACGGCCCCGGCGTTAGCCGGTGAGCTCGCAGGTGACAGCGCCTCCGTAAGGCCCTCACAGCACCGACCGCCCGACTGGTTCGCTGGGCAGACAACTTAGGTACCCTAATCATGTGGCGGTCGAACCAGTGCCTTCGCCCGGGCGCGCAGCGGCGCGCCTGGCCCGCCTGGTCGAGGTGGCGCTGGGCGAGGTGGAGCTATCGCTCCCCCAGTACAGGCTCCTCATCTACCTGGACGAGGGCTCGGTCTCGGCGGCCAAGCTGGCCGACTACCTGACCGTGAGCCGCCCGTCGGTGACCGCCGTCGTCGACGGGCTGGTCGCCCGCGGGCTGGTGGAAAGGCTCCGGGACGCCGAGGACCGCCGCCGGGTAGAGCACGTGATCACCGGCGCCGGGCGCGCGGCCCTGGCGGCCGCGGACGCCTCGGTGGATGCCAAGCTCGAGGCAGTGGCGGGCCTCCTCCCCCACCGCCAGGACGTGGCGGTCGCGTTCGCGGGGCTGGACTGCTGGCGCCGCTCCCTCGACGCCCGCCGGGTGCTGGCC
>JBOGGK010000151.1:0-2738 GCA_050744045.1 Acidimicrobiales bacterium
GTGGTGGTGGGCGGGTCCAGGTTCGGCATCCCGAATATCGTGGTGACGCCGCCGAAAGCAGCCTGGAGGCCCGTCGTGTATATGTCCTCTTTGTGAGTGTACCCGGGCTCTCGGGTGTGGACATGCACATCGACCATGCCAGGCAGTACGGTGCACCCGGTCGCGTCGACGACCTCGGCTTCTATGGACGCGCCCACTTCAGGCGTCACCAAGCCGACGACGCGTCCCCCGCCCACAAGGACGTCGAGCGGGTGCGTGCCCGTAGGTGTGAGCACGGCACCGCCGCTGACGCGCTTGTCGACGCGCGTCACGGCGCCGCCAGCACTTCGACCGTCTCGCCCGGGGTGCCAGCGCTGCGCACGACCACTCCGCCGCCCACCAGGTAACGGTCGAACCACTCGACGATCTTCGGGGTCACCGTCCTCCAGTACTGGTCGTACGCTGCATAGTGCGAGGTGTGGCGTTGCATAATGAGCCGGCGAGGCCCGCTGGCCGCTTCGTAGATCGCGAGCGCGTGATCGGTCGGGGTCGTCGCGTCGTCCTCGATCCCGATGACGAGAAGCGGCGTCGTCAACCGGGCAGCAGCTTCGACGGGCCGGTAGGCGAGGATCTCGTCTACGGCGCTCAAGGGCACCGAGGTGGGCACTCGCCCATCGACGTCAGCCTTCACCGTCGTCTCCCGCCTCTCTTTTGTTGGGACCATGATCTCCTCACGGGGGTGCACGAGACGTCCCTTTCCTGTCGTCACCCGGTCTCTGCGGTCCGCCTCCAAGTCCCGCAGGAACCGGAGCCAGTCGTCCTCTGAACGCATCCTGTGCAGCCAGTCGCGGCCGTCTGCCACGGGCAACTGGCTCACGGTCGCCCGCACACGCCGGTCGGAGCCAGCAAGAAGTACCGCGTTGCCGCCGCCTGTCCCGCCACTGCCAAAAGCGCCGATGGCGTCCGCGTCAACATCGTCGCGCGTCGTCATGTAGGTCACCGCGGCCTGCAAGTCCTGGAGCTGGCCCCGCATCGACAACGCCCGCTCACCCTGGGAGTCGCCAAAGCCGCGGTAATCGAACACGAGGACGGCGAAGCCGGCGGCGGTGAGCGCCTCGTGGTAACGCACATAGAGCTTGGCGTCCTTCAGGCCCAGCCAGCCCGGGCCCTGGACGATCGCCCTCCAAGGCGGGCTCCCCCCGTCGGGGGTGCGCCAGAGCCCAGCCACCTCGGACCCCTCGCTGTAGAAGCTCACCGGCTCGGTACGCATCCCGGACCCCTCTCCCGAAAGTCCCCAAGCGGTTGGGCGCCGACCGGCGCCACGCCCCACAGAGAGTGGCATTTCGTATATTGGATACTAACGACAGTATGCACCCCTGTCAAGCGACCGCCCGGCCAAACAGCGGCCTGAGGCATCACACTGGGGTGGCCTCCGCCGAGCTGCGGTGCGCGCGGCTGCCCGCCCGGGACCTGGCGAGCCACCGGCCCGGCCCGGCCACCGTCTGTTACCTTCACAGGCAGCGCGCGGTCAGAATATTGCAAGGTCGAAGGAGGGGCAGCGATGCCGGCGTTCATTTTCCCAGGGCAAGGATCCCAGCGACCGGGGATGGGGCGGCTTTGGCGCGATCACCCGTCGTGGGACGTCGTCCAGGACGCGTCGGACATCGCCGGCCGCGACCTCGAGCACCTGCTCATAGACGCGGGGGCCGAAGAGCTCACCGAGACCCGCAACGCCCAGCTCGCCACCTTCGTGATGGGCTTGGTGGTGCTGGACGCCGTCGAGCGCCTCGGTATCGAGCCCACCGCCTGCGCCGGCCACAGCTTGGGCGAGTACACCGCGCTGGTTGCGGCCGGGGCCGTCGGCTTCGAGGAGGCTGTGCGGCTCGTCACCGAACGAGGCGAAGCCATGCAGGCTTCGGCGGAAGAATGCCCGGGCACCATGCTGGCCTTGGCCGGCGTGGAGGACGAGATCGCGCGCATAGCTTGCCGGCGAGCGGACGGCGATGTCTGGCTGGCCAATTCCAATGCCCCTCACCAGTGCGTCATCGCTGGGCGCCCGGACGACGCGTTCCGGGCCGCCGGCATAGCGCGCGAACTGGGTGCCACTTCGGTGAGCCCCCTGGCCGTGAGCGGCGCCTTCCACACGCCGTTGATGGCTTCAGCCCAGCCCCGCTTGCGCAAGGCGCTCGAGGTCACGGGCTTTTACCCCCTCGACGTGCCGGTGGTGGCCAACGTCGACGCCCTCCCTCACGACGCCGCCGGAGAATGGCCCTCGCTGCTCTCCGCCCAGCTGCGCAGCCCGGTCCGCTGGCGCCAGAGCGTGCTCTCCCTGGCGGCCGTGATGCGCACGGGCGACTGGGACGGCGATGGCCTTTTTTGCGAGCTCGGGCCGGGCGGCCCGCTATCGACGATGGTCCGGGCGACCGTCCCCGAAGCCGTAACCCTCGCGATCGCCCAACCCAACGACCTTCACGTCCTCGTCGCCGCCCTGACCGGGGGGACGGCGGTGCCGCCCGAGGCCGCGCACGACCACGGTCATCAGGGTGAGCGCCTTTACGTTTTCGAGCGGTTGATAGTGAGCCCTCGGGCCGGGATCTTCGAGCTGCCTCCCGATGCCGAAGTGGCCGTCGGGGCCAGCGGGGCCGCGCCGGGGGCGAGCCGAGCCTTGCAGATCGGCGACCTCGTTGGGCTGGTGTCAGGCACCGAGGTCCGGAGCTCCTTCGCCGGGGACCTGATGGGAGTCCTGGCCCACCCCGGTG
>JBOGGK010000152.1:0-3529 GCA_050744045.1 Acidimicrobiales bacterium
ACTACAGCCTGGAGATCGGCGGGCTGGTCGAGCACCCCATATCTCTTTCGCTCGACGACCTGCGTCGCCTCGGTCACGAGGAGCACATCGTGAAGCACAACTGCATCCAGGGGTGGTCGGCCATCGCCGCGTGGGCGGGCACCCCGATGACCGCGGTCATCGACGCCGTCCGACCAAAGGCCGGGGCCAAGCACGTCGCCTTCTACGCCTTCGACGACAAGGCGATCACCGAGAACGAGGGTCGCCACGGCTATTTCTACGGGACCATCCCCATGTACCTGGCCACCAAGCCGCAGACGATCCTGGCCACCGAGATGAACGGAGAGCCGCTCCCCATCGAGCACGGCGCCCCGGTCCGGCTGCGTATCGAGACCCAACTGGGGTTCAAGATGGTCAAATGGGTCCGGGCCATCGAGTTCGTGGCCGACGTCGACGCCATCGGCGAGGGCCAGGGGGGTTGGCGCGAGGACCAGCAGTTCTACGCCAACGCGGCGGGGATCTGAGCGACGTGGCCAGCGAGCCGGGCAGCACCACCAGCACGAACAAGCCAGGTGCCGTCCGTCACGGCCAGGCCCGGGTGGTGGTGGTGGGGGCCGGGTTCGGGGGCCTGGCGGCGGCCAAGGCGCTCGCCGACCGGCCCTGGCATCGATCCGCGGTGCAGGTCACCGTGGTCGACCAGCACAACTTCCACACCTTCACTCCCTTCCTCTATCAGGTGGCGACCGCTCTACTGGAGCCGACCGGGGCGGCCCACCCCGTCCGCTCGTTGATACGCAAGCAGTCGAACGTGGAGTTCCGGCTGGGCAGGGTGACGGCTATCAACGTCACCCGCCGCCAGGTCGAGACCGATCGCGGCCCGATCGGCTACGACTACCTGGTCCTGGCCGGGGGGGCAGTCAACGACTACTTCGGCAACACCGACATCTCCGAGCACTCCTTGGGGCTCAACAACCTGGGCGAAGCCCTGGCGCTGCGCAACCACATCCTGTCCTGCTTCGAAGCGGCCGCCTGGGCGGCTGACCCGGCCGAGCGGGCCCGGCTGCTCACCTTCGCTGTCGTGGGCGGCGGCCCGACCGGGGTGGAGTTCTCCGCTGCCCTGGCTGTCCTGGTCGCCGAGATGGTCGCCCACGACTTCCCCAGCATCGACGCCGACGAACCCCGGATCGTCCTGGTCGAAGCCTCTCCCACCCCCCTCAGCGCCTTCGCGCCTGACCTGCAGCAGGCGGCCGCCAAGACGCTCAGAACCAAAGGCGTCCAGGTGGAGTCGGCGGCCAAGGTGGCCGATGTGGACGGGGAAGGTCTAAGCCTCGAAGGTGGGCAGCGCATCGCGGCTGGCACGGTGGTGTGGGCGGCAGGTGTCCGGGCGAACCCCCTCGCCGGAACGCTGCCGGCGACCGGGTCCCACGGCCGGGTCATCGTCGGGCCGACCCTCCAGGTCGAACGTCACCCCGAGGTCTTCGTCATCGGTGACATGGCCGAGATCCCCTCCGGGGCCGGGCCACTGCCCATGTTGGCCCAGGTGGCCATCCAGTCCGGGCGCCACCCCGGAGCCCAGGTCCTGCGGCTGTGCGCCGGCAAGGACGCCATGGCGTTCCACTACCGGGACCTGGGCACCATGGCCGCCCTCGGCCGGGGCGACGCGGTGGCCCAGGTCGGTGCGCTGCACCTGAGCGGCCTGCAGGGCTGGCTGGCCTGGCTCGGGCTTCACATCGTGCGCACCGTCGGCCTTCAAGCCAAGGCCACCATCATGGCCGACTGGGCGTCCGGTTTCCTCTTCGCCGACCGACCGGTCCGCCTCATCACCGGGCCCGGCCACGACCCCCGGGAAGGACCGACCCACCTGGTCGGCCCCGAGCCGGCCACCGCCCGGGTGCCGATGGCCCGGGCCAAGGTGGACCTGCCGTCGGTAAACGTGGCCAACGCCAACCGGTGGGGCCGAGTGGCCGCCCTGGCCTGGTGGGGACAGGCTTACCCCGGGATCAAGAAGGAGCCCGACCAGCCCCATGGCCTGGCGGAGCTCCGCCAGGAAGCTGTGGAACTGCGCCACGAGCTCACCGGCGACAAGTCCCAGACCGACGATGACTACCGAGGATGACCCGATGCCGCCCGGCCCCATGGCACCAGACAGAACGAGGCTGGTGATGGCCATGACGACTTTCACTGCCCGCCGGCTATTGCTTGGACCCGATCCGGAGGAACCATGCCCGACATCACCGACCTGATCCTGGACGACCACGAAACTCTCCGACGGTGCTTCGCCGAGCTGGACGAGCTACGCGACGCGGGTGCCGACGCTTTGAGCCAAGTGTGGGAGCCCCTCGGCTTACTCCTCGATCTTCATGCCGCAGCCGAGGAGCAGGTGTTCTATCCCCAGCTGCTGGCTCGCGGCCAGCGAGCCGAAGCTGAGACCACCGACGCCATCAAGGACCACAACGCCATCCGTGACGCCGTGGGCGCCGCCGCCCAGGCTCCAGTCGCCAGTGGGAAGTGGTGGCAGGCAGTGAAGCGGGCACGAGAGCAGAACAGCGCTCGCGCAGTTCAAGCAGGAGCACGGCGGCGGCGGCCGCCTGCGGCCAACCGACAAGGACCCGCAGGCCTACATCGCCGAGGAGAAACCATGACGCTCCCTGAGGCACAGGGCTCGGACGGCGCGACTCCGAGGAGCGCCGCTTGGCGCGGGCCCTTCACCCGGTGGGCCACGTTGACGGGCGCTACGGGGTGGCGAGGGTACGCAGCCCGCAGGCGTGCGCCAGCGGGCAGCACGATCTCATCAGCTGCCGGGCCGACCCGGGACGGTAACGAGAGGTGACGACGAACCCGCTGAACGCAATGGGACCTTGGGCCAGAGGCGTCGGTCGGGAGGAGGCTTGAGATGACTGCCGGCATCACGCCATCTGGAGCCTCCGGGGCGTTCCCTCCCCACGTGCTTCGGGAGTACGCGCTGCTCGCCGACGGCGAGCGGGGGATCCTCGTCGGACCTCGGGGCGACTTCGCGTGGATGTGCGCCCCGCGTTGGGACTCCGCCGCGGTGTTCTCCACCCTCATCGGCGGGGATGGCCTATACGCCGTGACCCCCACCGACCCGAGGTTCGTGTGGGGCGGCTACTACGAGGAAGGCACGCTCATCTGGCGCAGCCGGTGGGCGACCTCTACATCGATCATCGAGTGCCGGGAGGCCCTAGCGTTCCCGGGGGACGCCCACACCGCCGTCGTCCTGCGCCGGGTGATCGCGCTGGAGGGAAAGTCCGAGCTTCGCGTGGTCCTCGATGCCCGCACCGACTTCGGGCGACGCCCGATGAGCGAGGTGAAGCACCAGCAGAAGATATGGACGGCCCGCAGCGGCGACCTGCACCTGCGCTGGTCGGGCGCCCAAGGAGCCAAGGCGGCCGGCGGCGGGGCGCTCGCATTGGCCGTGGAGCTCGAGCCCGGGGCGCACCACGACCTGGTCTTAGAGGTCGGCGATCACTCCCTCGGCGACACACCAGTCGACGCCGACATCGCCTGGGCGGCGACCGAGGCCGCCTGGGCT
>JBOGGK010000153.1:0-5655 GCA_050744045.1 Acidimicrobiales bacterium
CCCACGATCGCGATCTCGACCTCGACAACTACACGAGGGAGATCGCGACGATCTTCGACCTGGCGACGCGTGCTGAGAACTGAGCGCCAGCGGCAGGCGCGAGCGGCGGGCGAAGATAAAGAGGGCTTGTATCACTACTGGTAGCCACTGAGACGAGTGGTGGCCACGTAGCGTGGTCCTCGGGAGGGAACTCCGGCGGTGACGAAATTCGGCTGGGCTTCGGGCCCGTGAAAGAGATCGTCGCCGGGGTTCTGTTCCCGAACGGACTCGGTTGAGGGAATTGATGGGCCACGTGCACTGGCGGGAGCCAGCGCCATGTGACCGGAGCATCGGATGACCCACAAGCACGGGTGACCACAGCGGGCCGCCCACTTCTTGACGAGCGGCGAGGGAACCTCGCCCGAAGGGTGTGTGACAGCACTCGAGGGCTCTCCCGTCATGACAGCGAGGCCGTCGCCGGCAAGCTCCGGTCCAAGGGGAACCGGCAAGCCTCATTGAAGAGAGGAGGGCCCTCGAGTGACTACCGAGGGTAGTTCTGTTGCGATCGGCATCGACGCGGCGGTTGTCGCAAACCATCACATCGTGGTGCGACGGCCGGAGGCCGGGCGTTCTGGTGAGGTGGTCGACGACTTCGTCGCCGCCCCGACGTTGTCGGGGATGGACGGTCTCACCAAGCGTCTGGCGAAATGGCCGGGGGCGATCGCCGTTGCCGAACCGACGTCGATGACGTGGCTCCCGCTCGCCGTGGCATTGAACGAGGCGGGTGTGGAGCTCGCGCTCGTCGGGAATCGGCACTCGGCCCGGCTGCGATCTGCGCTTGCCGGAAAGAACAAGTCCGATCCGATCGACGCCGGCGTCCTGTCTCGAGCGGGCGAGTTCTTCGATCTCGCCGCGGCACGGATCCCCTCGCCGACCGGGCTGGCGTTGCGCCGTGCGGCACAGCGCCGCGGCAAGGTCATCGTCGAGGTGAACCGCTGCCTGCGCCGGGTGATCTCCCAAGCCCGCTGGGCGTTCCCCGACCGTGGAATGCCTGTTCAGGGTCCCGATCGACGGCGATCGCCATCCTCACCCGTTGGCCAAATCTCGAAGCGCTCGGCCGAGCTCGGACCTCCTCGATCACCGAGGTGGTGGCTGAACACACCCGTGGAGTGGCGAACGTAGAGAAGCGAGCTTGCGCCATCCGCACGGCTGCTCGGCGGTGGGCGGAGTTCTGGGACGGGCACCTCGACGTCGAGGCGCTCGGCTTCGAAACTGCCGAGCTGCTCGGTGACCTGGCCGATGCCGAAGCGCGGCTCGAGCGGGCGAGTGAGCAGGCACGGCGGTTCTGGGAGGCCCTGCATGGTGACGATCCGCTGCTGTTGTCGGTCCCGGGGATGGGACCCCGGATCGCGCCGACGGTGCGTGCATTCCTCGCGGGCGCGACCCAGTTCGAGACGGCGAAGCAAGCTCAGGCTTACGTGGGTCTCAATCCATCCAACTGGTCGAGCGGGCTGATGAACTCACCGTCGCGCGGCATCACCAAGGAGGGACCACCGGTCCTCGGCCCATCGTCGAGTTCGGGGGTTCCCATCGGCGGCTGCCTGTAGGAGCTTTAGGGCTCCGAGACGACGGTTGCCCTCCATTACAGTGAGACGTTCGGCGTCGACGTCGGGGTCGCGAACGACCACGAGCGCCTCTTGTGGCCAGAACCCACTCTCCAGGAACGAGACAGCGAGCTCCTCGAGGTCCCAAGAGCGGATGACCTCGAGGATCTCTGCCTGGCTCAGCTGGCGAGTTAAGTTACGCCGGCCGAGGCGAGGGTTTCTCGGATCGAGGATGAGTTGGTCCAGCTCTGCATACTGGATCTCAGTCGAGATGGCCACGCCGCTCCTTGCCCTGGTCTTGGTGAGTGTCCAAATGGTAGGCCAGCAGGTAGAGGAGTGCCGTGTCGATAGTGCGTGAGCGACCGGCCGGGGCCGGTGTCGATCGCCTACCCACCGTGAGCGTCCACTGGCAGCCAGGTCTCCCGCGCACGCCGGCAGGCGCAGCACCAGGCTGGAGCACACGCACGACATCACGTCGCCCAACGTCCCGTCCGGATCGCTGGTGCGGCGTGGGCGGCCCTCGACGCCACCCAGCCGGCGTCCCGAGACTGCCGCTGCGCACGTGGCCATCGGTGAGTGGTCTTCGGGTTCTAACCCGAAGGTTTCGTCGCCCGTCGGCGTTCATTTCGGCGTTTCTGGGGTCTCCGACGCGAATCGCCGACATTGAGCAGTGCAGCGCCTGGGCGGCTGCGTATGCACAGCCCGTCTACCAGCACCTTTGTAGGATCGGAGGTCCGGGCGGCCCGATAACCGACAGTGCCCCCGCCACCAAGCAAAGCGGTTTTTCGTGCTCTTCTGCGTACGCACGATGCCCTGACCAGCGGGTTCGCGTTCGGTCGAGTGGTCGGATTTTACGCACTGCCCTGATCAAAGCTCGTCTCTTCGCAATGAGGCGAGAGCCGAGTGATGCGCTTGACCCTCACGTCGCGTGATGGCTCAAGGTGGTGGGGTGAGCTACTCGGTAGGTGAAGCGGCCAGCACGGCCGGGGTCACGGTGCGCATGCTGCACCACTACGACGAGATCGGGCTCCTGCGCCCGAGCACCCGGACTCAGGCCGGCTATCGCCTGTACGACGACGAGGACCTGGCCCACCTTCGCCGGATCCTCACCTACCGGGCGCTCGGGCTCAGTCTCGGCGAGATCGCAACCATCGTCGACGAGCCTAGAGCAGACGCCGGCACGCACCTGCGCCGCCAGCACCACCTGCTCACCGATCTGGATCGCTTGGCGAGTTACCCCAGCTCGGTCGGCCGGGAGGGATCGCGGCGGTGAGGCTCAAGGGTGTCGTCTACGACGTCGGGCGCGCAACGGGCGCGCTATCCGTCAACTGGCGGCCCGACTACTCGCCCACCCTGATGCGCCGCGACCTGGACATATTCCCCGCCCATCTGCACGCCAACGCCGTCCGACTGGGCGGCCGAGATCCCCGCCGCCTGCTCGATGCCACCGAGTACGCGGTGTCCATCGGACTCGAGGTGTGGATGGGTCCCGAGTTGTGGAACGCGACCCGAAGCGGACGCTCCTCTACGTCACCGAGGCTGCCACTGTGGCCGAGCCGCTCTTCCGGCGCTGCCCGGAACAGTGACTTTCTGCGGCGGGAACGAGCTCACGTTGTTCATGCGCGGCATCGTTCCTGGCCGCAATCACACACAGCGCACCCGCGCGCCGGAGCTCCGCGAGATCGTGCTGTCCGAGCAGGAGATGCTCCGCTCGTTCCTTGCTGATACCGCGGCGTCGGTGCGCGGCGTCTACAGCGGCCCGATCATCTACGCCGCCCTTCCGGTCGAGCGCGTCGACTGGGAGCACTTCGACATCGTCGACTACTACCGCCAGTCTCGCCAAGGCATCACCGATGATCAGTACCTGGCGAAGATCAGGGAGTTTCGGGCCAGCGACAACCCCGTCGTGATCACCGAGTTCGGCTTCGCTACCTGCCGCGACATGGACGACCCCGTATTCCTCGGCACGTTCAACGCAACAACGCCCTCCCTGCTGGGATTACAGCTACCCGTCATAGGCCAGCGCATCCAGTCGCGAGTGCGGACGGTGCACTCCCGAGACGAGCAGGCTCAGTCCCGACTTCTCGTCGAGCAGCTCGGGCTGCTCGACCAGGCATGCGTCGAGGGGCGCTCGCCCCCCTATAGCGAGGACCCACGCCACGACATCGACGCCACCGCGCTCAGCATCGTAAGCACCCTCCCTCGTGGCCAACGTGGCGCGACCTATCCCGAGATGGCCGGGGAACCGAAACAGGCGTTCCACGCGGTCGCCGATTACTACGCCACCCACTGAGAGCCGGGAGCTCTTTGCAAACACGAGCACGCGCCGATGCGGACGCCAGCGCCTTTGACTCGGCCACTTGCAGCTACCGGACTCTGTTGAAGTCGCCCTCGGTGGCGATGGCGATTCACGTTGCGTCGCACCTGCGCCACAAAGACAGGAGGTCGCGCGCGACGTGATCTCCGCGGCGCCTGGCTCACGGCAGTGACCCTGCGTGATCCGGCGGCGACCAGGCACACTGGGCCTCGAAGCTCAGGGTGAACCGGGCCTCCGGTCGTGCCCAGGGCACCGCGCCGACGACCACGCCGTCGATGGAGCACCGCACCCGAGGAGCGTCGGCATCGAAGAACGCACGGGTCGACCCAGGTCCAGGGTCCGCCACCGCCGCCGGCCGCGTCCAGCGTCATATCCCCCGCAGCGCCGCCCACAGCGCGAGCAGCGACCTGTACGCGACAGCGCCGGACGCACCCGTGCCACCAGCACCGTCTCGACCCCCTCGCCCTCGAACTCCACCTGCTCGATCACCGCGTGCTCGACACCGAGCAGCTGCTTCCCATACCCTGGTGCTGCGGAGCCGTCTTCCCGCCCCTCGTCGCCAGCCTTCGAACAGCCGGAAACGTAGACGGGGAACGGCGATGCGCCCTCACGGCCCGGTCATGTCACCCACGCGAACGTCACAAGAGCCCGATATGGGTGGGTACGCGCCATTGTCCCCGCGTTCACGAAGCCGCGCAGACGAGGCGTTCTGCGTGAGGCTGTGGCAGTCTTTGCACACATGGCTGAGGTGTTCGCGTCCGGAATAGAGATGGGTGAGTCGCCGCGCTGGCACGAGGGACGGTTCTGGATGTGCGACTGGCTCGCCGGTCAGGTGTTGGTCTTCGACGCCGCGGGAACCGTGAGGTCGCAGGGCGGATGCGCGGCCTGCCCTTCTCCATCGACTGGCTCCCCGACGGCCGGCTGGTTGCCACCACGCCCAATGGGGTTCTGGCCGGCCCGGAGCTGCAGCCCTATGGGGCGCCCGGTCAACCCTTCAACGAAATCGTGGTCGATGCCGCAGGCAGGGCGTGGGTTGACATGCCGGGCTCGATGCCATGGGAGGAGCGGCGGCCCGGGATCGTGGCCGTGGTGCTCCCTGACGGGACCAGTCGTCAGGTGGCCGAAGACGTGTGGTTCCCGAACGGGATGGTCATCCTTGGCGACGACACTCTTGTTGTCGCCGAGTCACACGCCGACCGCTTGACTGCGTGGACGATCACCGACGTTGGCGAGCTGGTCGACCGTCGTGTATGGGCCGACCTCGGGCCCGGTTCTGCTCCTGACGGCATCTGCGCGGACGCCGAGGGCGCGATCTGGTACGCCAGCGTCCCTGGACAGCGCTGCGCGCGCGTCGCAGAGGGAGGCGCGGTGATCGAGACGGTCGAAGCCGATCGAGGCTGTTTTGCGTGCAGGCTCGGCGGCGACGACGGTCGCACGCTGTACATCGTCGCCAACCACTATGGCGGTGCCGCCGCTTCGGAGGGGATCGTGCTCGTCCACCCGGTCGCCGTGCCACGCGCCGGTCGCCCCTGAGTACCCCGACTCACTGGTCCCGGAGGCGCGCTCTTGATCGCAGGAAGCGGCGCCCAGACCGTCGGTCCTGTGTTGCACGTCCGGCCGATCACGAAACACCGGGGAGCCCACCGTTCTGGTCCCGACCATCAACGGTCACGTGGCGAGGTCGCGTCGCTGGAAGAGCGTCGCACCGGCGATCACAACAGCGAGCGCATAGGACCCGAGCACGAGGGCGGCGGG
>JBOGGK010000154.1:0-5535 GCA_050744045.1 Acidimicrobiales bacterium
GCTTGGGGAGGCCCTGGTCCACCGCCGAGCCCAAGTCCTTGGTCACCTCCTGAGCCCACGCTTTCATCCAGTGACCCGCACTAGTTCAAAATCAATTGATGACCGGGGCGAAATGCAACTTACTTCTTGGTCCTTGTTTTTGGGGCTGGCACCACCAAGGGATGGTTGCGGACCATATACTGGTCAAACTGGGGAACGGTGAACGCTGCTAGCCCGAAACCCGGTGTATAAAGGAGGCCCTTTTTCGACAAGCCTGGCACTTGTCGGAGCGAGCTGCTCGGACGACCGGCGAAGGACTTTCGCAACATTGGAAGCTGTTTGTGGCCCGGGGCCCAGGCTGGCCATCGCCCGGAGGTACGCAAGCTCGAGCTCGCTGGTACGGTCTGCTCTTACCCTAAAGAAGCTGCCATCGAGTTTTGCTCGACAAGGGGCTGGACGCGGGTGACGTCTTCGAGCGTTATAGGCGACTCGTAGGCTTCGTCCCAGATGATCTTGCCATACTCCTGCAAGAAATAGGGATGGCGGTTGGTATAAGTAACAATGGCTTCAACGGCATCGTCTGTGTAGTTGACCCCAAGCCCTCCAGCGGGCCGACGAGGGCGGCGCAAGCTTCCCCGGGCTCAAGCCGGCCGATCTCGGGGAACTTAAACAGGCGTTCGGCATAAGACTTCGCCTCTCCGGCAAGGCGGGCAGGTTCCTCAAGTGACACGATGTTGGTCCTCGTGTCCCGGTTTGCGGCCCCATGCGGTGATCATCGGCGCGAGCATGAGGTCCACGCCGCCGCGGGTGAGGTTCTCGAGGTGTGCCTCGATCCGCTCGAGCGTTGCCAATCCCGTCGCCAGTAGCTGGTCGCGGACATGCTGGAGCGTTGCCGCCTCCAAGACCGCGCATGCGCGTGACCCGATCGGGAAATAGGCCTCCGCGCTAACGTCCGTCAGGTCGGACTCACGCAGCAGCCGGGGCAGCGTGCGGCCGTACGCGAGGTCCGCGCCCCGCTCGACCAGTAGCGTACGGACCCCGGTGCGCATTCGGTTTGCCAGCTCCTCGGCGGGGCCGCGCTCGTCCGGGCAGGCGAGCGGCTGCAGCGCGGGGTCCGCGTCCTCGAGCACCAGCCAGCCGCCCGGCCGGAGCGCATCGACCATGACTTGCAATGCCGCCGCGCGGTCCTCAAGGTGGACCAGCACCAGCCGGGCGTGGACCAGGTCGAACGTCTCAGACGGCGGCGGGTCGCGAACCACGTCATGGCGGCGTACCTCTACTGCGCCGCCTGCTGCGGGCTCTGTCCACGACACGTCGATGTCGGTGGCCAGCACTCGCCCGCTCGTCCCTACGCGCTCTGCCAGGCCACGCGGCACCGAGACACCGCCTGCCCCCACCTCCCAGCACCGCCACCCCTCGGCGAGCCCTAGATCGTCGAGGTGGCGGAACGTCCACGGGTCGAATAGCTCGGCGAGCGCCGCAAAACGTTCGCCCGCTTCCGGGCGGCGGTTGTCGAGCAGGTAGCGGTTCACAGCACCAGCATGGCCCCCGGTCACGTGGTGCGGCTACAAGCGTTGACAAACGCCACGGTCCGGTCGTTGTGCGGCGCGCCGGAAACGGGCTGCGATGCCAACGATCTTCTCTCCTGAGCGAGCCATTCGATATGGGCGCCCTGTGCGCCCACCTCGAAGCTTCCGGGGCCATTTCGTGGCCACTCAGCTCGATCCGGGGACAATCATCTCGAACGAGGAAGCTTGTCCCGTGGTGGGGCTGCATGGTAAATGGCACACAGGGACCGGCGGGGCGCTCTGCGGGGCGGTCTCGGCTGCACCGAAGCTCTCGACGGTGCAACCCTCAGCGCGGCTGGGTGAAGTGCCCCGGGCTGGCGTCGGTGGCGCGCCACTCGGGGCCGCGCTCGGGGCTGGCCTCCGACAGCGCCCGCCGCACCCCGGCGGCGTCGAGGTCGGTGGTGTACACCGGCGTGGCCGGTTGCTGGCGCCACGACTCGTCCAGGCTCCCGGAGTCCACCGGGTCGAAGCCCAACTGGTCCACCAGGTCCATCACCACCCGCTTGGCCCGTTCGTCGTCGGCGGCGACGGGCAAGGCGATGCGGCCGGCGGTGCCCCGGGGCCGGCCATTGTGCATCAGGTGGTCGGCGTAGATGTTGTTGAAAGCCTTTACCACCGGCCGCCCCAGCTGCTGTTCGACCCAACGGCTCTCCGGGAGGCCGTCCTCTATGGGCCCGATGGGCCCGTCGCGCTGGCGAGGGTAGTAGTTGCCGGTGTCCACCACCACCGTGCTGTCCTGCCCGGCGAACAGCCCGGGCGGCAAGTCGGCGACGGCTCGTTCGGGGATGGTTACCACCACCAGGTCCCGGTCCCGGGCAGCCTCGCTGACGGTGACAGCACGGGCCCCTGTCTCCTGGGCCAAGCCGGTGAGCGTCTCGGGGCCACGGGAGTTGGCGACGCAGACGTCATGGCCGAGGGGACCGAGGCGCCGGGCCAGAGTGCCCCCGATATTGCCCGCCCCAATGATCCCGATCTTCATCCGCGCCTACCCTAGCGCTCCGGGGGGCGGGACCTCCTGGGGGCGAAGGAATACAGCTGGGCCGGCCCGAGGCCAAGAGGCAAGCGCCCCGGGCACCCGGCAGGCCGGCCGGGCTACTGGCCGCCCCTGAAGAGCCGCTGGGCCATCTCCCGGTTGCGGGCGCCTGAGGCGAGCAGAGCGGCGACTTCGGCCTCCCGCACGCTTGACATCGGGGCTCACGCCCGCCGATGCTACGCGGCGGCGTTCAACTGGCTTCGGCAACCAAGGCGGCGTAGCGGGACAGGTACAGTGGCCAGCCCGCGTCGCCCCCGATGGCGTCGCTGACCGCCGCCCAGCCTGGGCCGTGCCGGTCGATGTTGCGGTGCTCCAGTTCCACTCGGGTGCGCTCCGGGCCCTCGGCCACGAAGCGGACCTCGACCTCGCTCGCCCTCTCAGGGTCCGTCTCGACCTGCCATTGGGGGCTGATGTCCCAACTGAACACGACACGTTCAGGTGGTTCGTAGGCCAAGACCCGCGCCCATCGGCACTCGCTGCCGTCGACGCCGCGATCGAAAATGTGGCCGCCCACGTGGGCCTCGAACACCGTCTCGGCGATGGGCACACCGAGCAGGTTGTGCTCCGGTGGCTTGAAATCGCCGAAGCGTCCCGTGAAGAGGCGGAAAGCCTGATCTTTCGACAACCCTGTGACGACCTGCTTGCGCACCACGGCGGGCGCTACTTGGCTCATGGCCTCTCCTTGGTCTTTTCCTCGGTGCGTTGCCCCTCGGCACATTGCTGGTAGGCAGCCAACGCTCGGTCCCAGAAGGTGTCGAGCTGGTCGCGCAGCGCCACCACACCGGCGGGGTTCAGCCGGTAGATCCGGCGAGTGCCCACCGGACGTTCGCTGACCAGCCCCGCCTCCTTCAGGACCCTCAGGTGCTGGGACACGGCCGGGCGGCTTACCGGCAGCGCGTCCGCCAGCTCACCCACCGCCTGGGGCCGCTCACCCAAGGACTCGAAGATCGCCCGCCGGGTAGGGTCGCCCAGCACGCTCCACACCGTCTCGATTGCGTAAATTGCCACTAACGGTAAGTCTAGACTTATTAGTACGGTCGGGTCAAGGGCTCCGCTGGAGCGGCCCGCTCGCCGCGACCACTAGCTAGGTGGTACCAAGCCCACGCGGGGGGCCTGCCTCCCGGCCATCCTGACTGACTCGCGGAGAAGCGGGTAGTTAACGTGTTGCGGCGCCCCGTGACAACGATGTCAGAGGCGTAAGGCGTACTGCGGCGCGGCTGGCTGCCCACGCCGAGAAGGGGGAGGAACTGAGATGAGGATGCATCCGAGAGCCGCAGTGGCCATCGTCCTGGCGACTGCCACCGCGTCTACGTTCGGTCTTGGCAGCGTCGCTTTGGCGGCACCAGCCGCGCCTCCGCCGCTTGGCGGTCACGGCAACCTGGCGACGCTGGTGGACACCCGGACCTGGACGAGCGGGGGCGGCAACACCTTCCCCGGGGCCGACGTGCCCTTCGGGATGGTCCAGTGGAGCCCCGACACCGATCCCGAGGGCGGGGCGGGCGGAGGCTACAGCTATAACGACACCACGCTCACGGGCTTTTCCCTGACCCATGTCTCTGGACCGGGCTGCGGGGCCGCCGGGGACGTCCCCGTACTGCCGATGACCGGGCCTCTCCCGAGCGGCGACCCCAACAACCTGACCACGCCGTTCAGCCACACCGGCGAGGTGGCCCAGGCCGGCTACTACTCGGTGCAGAGCGACCAGCCCGGGACCATCACCTCTGAGCTCACCGCCACCCCGCACAGCTCGATGGGCCGCTTCAGCTTCCCGGCCACGACCTCGGCCGACTTCTTGGTCAAGCTGATGTCGAGCCAGAACGGCGACTTCGGTGACAGCGCCCAGGTGGTCGGCAACGACGAGGTGATGGGCTCGGACACGAGCGGGGACTTCTGCAGCGAGACCAACAACGGAGGCCAGCCCCAGCAGTACACGGTCTATTTCGACATCGTCTTCAGCGAGCCGTTCACCGCCTCGCAGGTGGTCACCAACCCCGGCCAGAGCGACCCGGCCGCGGTCTTCCTCACCTTCGACACCACGAGCAACCCCGTGATCGAGGCGAAGGTGGGGATCTCCTATGTCAGCACCGCCGACGCAAAGGCCAATTGGCAGGCCGAGAACCCGGGCTGGGACTTCGACTCGGTGAAGGCGGCGGCGCAGGCGTCCTGGGACAGCCTGCTCGGGCGGATCCAGGTGTCGGGGGGCAGCGCCACCCAGACCCAGGAGTTCTACAGCCTTCTCTACAAGGACTTCATTCAGCCCAACATCACCAGCGACGTCGACGGCGAGTTCATGGGCTCGGACTTGAAGGTGCACACGCTCGCCCCCGGCCAGCACGACCAGTACGGGATATTTTCCGGTTGGGACATCTACCATTCGCTGTCGCAGTTGCAGGCCATGCTCGACCCCGGCGCCGCCAGCGACATGGCGCAATCGTTGCTCAACTACTACGCCGAGAACGGGATCCTCCAGCAGTGGGGCTACCTCAACCTGGACAACTACGTCATGGTCGGTGACCCGGCGCAGGCGATCATCGCCGACGCCTATGCCTTCGGGGCGAGGAGCTTCGACACCAGCGAGGCCCTGTCTGACATGTTGGCCCAAGCCACGACCGTCAACGACGTCCGTCCCGGCGAGGCCCTGGAGCAACAGTACGGCTACCTCCCCGCCAACGGCACCTACGGCTGCTGCAACGCCCACGGCGTGGTGGCCACCCTGCTCGAGTACGACAGCGAGGACATGGCCCTTTCCTTCTTCGCTTCGGCCCTGGGCGACCAAAAGGACGCGGCCATGCTGGAGGAGCGGGCCAACAACTGGGAGAACCTGTTCGACCCGGCCAACGGCCTGCTCAACCCGCGCCTCGAGGACGGCCAGTTCGTGCCGGGCATAACCCCGACCACTGAGCTCTCCGGCGAGCCGTACTACGTGGAGGGCGACGCCTACGAGTACCTCTGGGA
>JBOGGK010000155.1:0-4151 GCA_050744045.1 Acidimicrobiales bacterium
GTAATGCACCATGCGGGCCAGCACCTCCGCCCGCCGCTGCCGGGCCCCCACAGGGTTGACCAGCGGGTCGTAGCCGCTCGGGGCTTGGATCAGCCCCGCCAGCAAGGCCGCTTGGGCCAGGTCGAGCTGGCTGGCGTGCTCGTCGAAGTACTCCTTGGCCGCCGCCTCCACCCCGTAGGCGCCGTTGCCCAGGTAAACGGTGTTCAAATAGGCGTCGAGGATCTGGGCCTTGGTGTACTTCTCCTGGAGGCGCTCGGCCAGGGCCGCTTCCCGGATCTTGCGGGTGAGGGTCTTCTGGTCCGTCAGGTAGGTGCCCTTCACCAGTTGCTGGGTGATCGTCGAGCCCCCCTGGACGGCGGCGCCGGCGTTCACGTCGGCGAGGAGGGCACGGGCGGTCGACTCCACGTCGAGGCCGCCGTGGATCCAAAAGCCGTGGTCCTCGGTGTCGAGCACCGCCTTGACCAGCACGGGCGCCATACGCGCCAGCGACACCGGCTGGCGGTTCAACGAGGACCTGAGCACAGCGAGGACCGAGCCGTTGGCGGCATAGATCGTGGACGGCACTTCGGCCTGGGTCTTCAAGTCGGGCAGCTTGATCTCTTTGGCGGTGGCCACCGTGTGGAAAAGGCGGTTGCCAGAATAGGCCACGGCCACGAGGCCAGCCCCGAGCAAAGCCCCCCCGGCGGCCAGGGCCACGACGAGGCGCAACAACGAGCGCGCAAGACGTCCCATCGCCGTACCCACTGTAGCGGCTCGCACTCGCTCGCCGTCTCGAGCCGCTGTCAGCCGCCGGGGAGGTTTTGCGCCAACCCAACCATGACAAACTGGGCAATATGACCCAGTTGCCAGCCTGAGCCTTATAACCAGTTGCTTCAGTAAGATGACGGGTCGAGATGCGAGCATTTATCTGCAAACGCTGCCGAGAACTGGCCACTTTCGAGAGCTCGCAGTGCCGGATTTGTGGTGCCTTGCTCGGCTTTGACCCATTGGCCGACGATCTCGAGACCCTGGAGGCAATCGACGGATCCTTGGCCCCTCCCGGCGGCAAAAAGGGCCAATGGGTACGCTGCCCACGTGCCGGGCTGGCCGCTTGTAATTGGCTCCTCCCGCTCTCCGAGGCAGGAAAACCCTGTACCTCCTGCCGCCTTACCGGCAACCTGCCGAAGTTGAGTGACCGGGAGTACTGCGACGCTTTTGCGAAAGCAGAAATGGCAAAACGCCGCCTCATATACCAACTGCTGCAACTCGGGCTACCCATAGTCGGCAGGGACGAGGACCCCGAAGGCGGCCTCTGCTTCGAGTTGCTCGCAAGCGACCGCCATGTCGTGACCGGCCACCACAACGGCGTGGTGACGATAGACCTCAACGAAACCGACGATGCTTTCAGGGAGCAGACGCGTGCCCAATTCGGCGAGCCCTACCGCACTTTGCTCGGCCATTTCCGCCACGAGATCGGCCATTACTATTGGAGCCGGCTGGTGCACCAGGGCCGGCCCGCCTCGGCCATCGGCCCCCTGCTCGAGGAGGCCCGCCAGCTCTTCGGCGACGAGAGGGCAGACTATGAAGGGGCGCTCCACCACCATTACTCGGCCCCCGAGGCGAGGCCCGACTGGGGCGACCACTATGTCAGCGCCTACGCCGCCATGCACCCTCTGGAGGACTGGGCCGAGACCTTCGCCCACTATCTCCACATATGGGACGCGGTGCAGACGGCGGCCTCTTTCGGCGTGCTCGTGGTCGGCCCTGTGGACGACCGCACCGGGCGGCGCGACCCCGCCAAGGCGAGCGTCCCCAGTGAGGAAACGGCCTCCCTCGAGGGCTTCGACGCCGTCATTGCCGACTGGTCGCCGCTCACGGTGGCCCTGAACGCCCTCAACCGCTCGCTCGGCAAGGACGACCTGTACCCGTTCCACCTGCCGCCGGCGGTGACCGCCAAGCTCGCCTTCGTACACAAGGTCATCACCTCCTCCGCCTCCAAGCTCTGAGCGGGCCCGCCTAAACGGCGAGCAGGCGCCGGCAGGCCGCTTCTATGCCCTCGACCTGGGGCAACATCGCCCGCTCGAGGCTGGGCTCGTAGGGCACGTGGGTGTCCGCCGACCCGACCCGGCACACAGGCACGTCCAAGTCGTTGAAGCAGTGCTCCCCCGCCCACGCCGCCACCTCGGCGCCGAACCCGCAGGTCAGGCAGTCCTCCGACACCACCAACAGGCGGCCGGTACGGGCCACGGACTCGGCCACCAAGTCTTTGTCCCAGGGCGCCAAGCAGCGCAGGTCGACCACCTCAATGCCGTCGCCGGCCCGGGCCGCCGCCTGCAGCGACCGCTGCACCGTGGCGCCATAGGTCACGATGCTCAAGCGGTCCCCGGACTGGACGATGCGCCCGGTCCCGAACGGGACCCGGAACCCCGGTGGTGGGAAGCGGCCCTCGGTGTAACGCTGGCGCAACAGGTGCTTGTGCTCCAAGAACATCACCGGGTCTTCACCTTCGAGCGCCGTCCGCAGCAGCCCGACCGCGTCGACCGCCGCCGAGGGCATGACTATCACCAGCCCGGGGATGTTGGCGAAGATCGACACCCCCGACTGGGAGTGCCAGATGGCCCCGCCCGCGAGGTACCCGCCGATCGGTACCCGCAAGACCATGGGGCAGCTCCACTGGCCCGCCGAACGCCAGCGCAGGGTGGCCGCCTCGCTCTTGATCTGCTGCATGGCGGCCCAGATGTAGTCGAAGAACTGGACCTCCGGCACGGGGCGGAGGCCCCTGGTCCCCTGGCCAATGGCGCGGCCAACGATGTTGGCCTCTGCCAGGGGCGTGTTGTAACAGCGGTCCGACCCGAAGGCTCGCTGGAGCCCGGACGTGGTCCCGAACACCCCCCCCTTGCCCTCGAGCTTGTCCAACAGCTCGGGCGGGGCGTCGCCGACGTCTTCGCCGAAGACCCGGACCCGGGCGTCGGCGGCCATGGCTTCGCGAAGGGCCAGGCGGATAGCTTCTCCCAGGGCGACGACCGGGCCTTCCTCCGCCTCCTCAGCCCCCGTGGCGCCCAGCCTTGCCTCCCGTCCGGCACCGGGACCGGGCAGGTTGAAGCTGACCACGTGGTGGGTAAGGGTCGAGGGGTCAGGGCGGCGAGCGGACAAGGCCCGCTTGGCCGCCTCGGCCACCAGCGCCCGCGCCTTTTCCCGCATCTGGGCCGCCTCGTCGGAGGAAAGGACTTCGCCTTCGACGAGCGCCCGCTCCATGGTGGTGATGGGGTCGCGGCGGGACTCGTCGTCCAGTTCCTCCCGGGGACGGTACTTGCTCTGGGTGTCGGCCGAGGAGTGCGAGTAAGGCCGGGTGACGGTCGCGTGCACGAGCGCCGGGCCCTCGCCCCGGCGGACGGCGGCGACGATGGCAGGCGCCTTCTTGCGCACCTCGAAGTAGTCACAGCCGTCGACGCGGTGCACGGCCAGGCCGGGGAAGCCCTTGACCAGCTCCGAGATCGGGGCCGGCGACTGTTGCCAGGTAGGCACGGATATGGCGTAGCCGTTGTCGGCTATCACGTACAGGACGGGTAGGCGCAGGCAGCAGGCGGTGTTGAGGCTTTCCCAGAACTCGCCCTCCGAGGTCGCCCCGTCGCCCAGCGAGACATAGGTGACCTCGTCGTCGCTGGCGGTGCACCCCGGGAGCATGTCCTCCCGGTGGTGCCAGATGTACCGGCCCGCCTCCGCGCAGCCGATGGCGGGCAGGCACTGCGAGCCGGTCGGGCTGGACTGGCTGACGATGTTGTAGCGGCGGTCGCCGAAGTGCGAGGGCATCTGGCGACCACCCGAGGCGGGGTCGTCGGCCGCGCCCACCGCCTGCAGTAACTGCTCGGTGGGCGTCACCCCGAGGGCGAGGACCAGCGCCCGGTCCCGGTAGTAGGGAAAGAACCAGTCGTGGCCAGGGCGCAGCGAGCGGGCCAGGCCCAAGCAGAGCGCTTCGTGACCGGCCCCGGAAATGTGGAAGAACACCCGGCTCTGCTTCTGAAGGGTAATTTCACGCTCGTCCAGGGACCGGGAGACGAGCGCCATCTGGAAGTCCGCCAGCACTTCGTCCAAGGCCACCCCGCGGCAACGGGGAGGCCGCCCCGGACGGGCACCGCTCAGGTCAGGTCCTTGCTGGGCCCTCCCCCCCGGTC
>JBOGGK010000156.1:0-16229 GCA_050744045.1 Acidimicrobiales bacterium
GAGAAGGGCCAACGATCATTGGGGACTACCCGGGCGCCGTCGGCCACAGGGAAGCTGTGTTCAAGGTCGGTTCGGGCCGGTCCTCGTTTTCGGGGGCCGAACTTGCCCCAAATCTCACTTTCGGGCCGGGCGCCGAGCAGCGGCACTCGTACACCAGACACCCCTCTCCCCACGGTGGCTGAACAGGAACTTTAATGTGTCAGCACCCGTGACGATTACTGGCGGGAGCCGCGAACGCCGGGGCCAAGGTGCAGGTTGTCAACATCTTCCCTGTGCCCCTCAGTGTAGTGCTGGTGCTGGGCAGTGCTGATTGGGCCAATCGTTCCCGTCGGACAATTTAAGCGGTACAAGCCGAGCGCCTCGCGGACTTGGAAGCGGCACTGGACGCCGGCCAGATCACGATGGCCGAGGTCAACGAAGCAGTGTACCGGTACCTCTACAGCATCTTCCGTCTCGGCCTGTGGAACGTGCAACTGCCCTCCGCCCCCGCCGCAAACACGTCGACGCCCCAGAGTGACCCGGCGAGTGCGGCGGCCCTGGCAGCGACGGCCAACTACGCTATCGTCCTCGGATACTACGACGAACGTGAAGGTTCCGACCTCACCAACATCTCACTGGCCGATAACGGTGACGCCCCTCGGCTCAGCCGTCGGAGTACTCAGCCACCATAAATTGGCCAGATGGCAGGACATCCACGGCCGTAGTGCGGCCCGCCGGTGACGGGCTCTTCTCGGTAACGATGGGGCGGACGAACCGCAACCGGTTCGGCCGTCCGCCGGAGTCGGTGACGATAACCGACAACGTATTCAGTGACTCTGTGCAGCTGGCTACAGCTTCACGCTGAAGCAGGATGACAAGCGCCGTGGCGGACTGGGAGACGACTTGGCCGAGTCCGTGCCGGCGACGCGAGGCCAAATGTGGCCTTGGAGCGCGGGGCGGCCGTCAACCGCAGGTGGGCCCCATGGGCCGGCAACACAGGGGCCCACGCGCGGCGACAGTCGCCGGCCTACCACCCCCGCTCGACCCACTCCTGCAGGTGCGACGCCTCGTTACCGAGGGTGGTATCGGCGCCGTGGCCGGGCATGATCACGGTGTCAGCCGGGAAACGGCGAAACAGCTTCTGCTCGATCGACTGGATGATCGCGGCGAAGTCCCCGCCCGGTGCCTTCGTGTTCCCCGGCCCCCCCGGGAACAGCGTGTCCCCGCTGAAGACCACCGGCGAGCCCTGCACGTGGAAGCACAACGAGCCCGGCGTGTGCCCCGGCGTGGCCAGGACTTCGAGCCGCAGTCGCCCGACTTCGACAACATCGCCGTCTCCCAGCACGAAGTCGTAGGAAGGGAGCATGGGGGCGTCCGCCTCGCTCACCCCGACCTGGAAGCCGGCACCTCGCAACTGGGGCACGGCCTGGATGTGGTCCCAATGCCCGTGCGTCTCGACCACTTTCGCCACCCCGAGGCGCCGGCACAGTTCGAGTAGTTTCTCGTGCTCATTGGCCGCGTCGACCAGCACCGAGCTCCCCGCCTGCTTGCAACGCAGCACGAAGACGTTGTTGTCGAGCGGCCCGACTACGAGGCGGTGGACCTCGGCCTGGTGGTCTTCGTAATGCACCGACCACATCGTAATTGAAACCGTCAATCGAAGGCCGCGGCCAGGCGTTCCAAGGTGGAGACGATGTCGTCCTCGGTAGTGCGGGGGTTGATGGTACAGAGCCGCAGTACGGAACGCCCGTGCAACTCCGTGCTGGTCACGGCGGCGTAGCCGTCGCCTGCCAGCGCGGCCGCACAAGCAGCGTGCTGCTCCGCGGTGGCGCCGGGGCGGGCGAACGTGACGATGCCGAGCTGGGCTGGCGTCACCACTTCCCAGCGCCCGTCTGCTTCCAGCACCGCCTGGGCGTACTGCGCCAGCTCGATGCCTCGGGCGATGGCCGCCCGGATCCTCTCCAGGCCGTAGGTGCGGAAGGTGAGCCAGAGCTTGAGGGCCCGGGCGCGGCGGGTAAGCTCCGGGGTCCTGTCGCGGAAGTCGACTTCGCCCCGCCTCGCCGTGGCGTCTGCGAGGTACTCGGGCGCCATCGCGAACGCCGCCGCCAGCGCCCCCGGGCGGCTGACGAACAGGCACCCGATGTCGTAAGGCTGGAAAAGCCATTTATGAGGGTCGAGGACGAGCGAGTCCGCTCGCTCGATGCCGCCGAGGGCTGCCCGCCCGGCCTCGCATAACGCGGCCGGCGCACCGTAGGCCCCGTCGACATGGAGCCACATGCCCTCGGAAGCACAGAGGGCGGCGAGCGGCCCGAGCGGGTCTACGGCCCCGGAGTTGGTCGTCCCGGCCGTCGCGACCACGAAGCCGGGGCGGCGGCCGGCCGCCCGGTCTTGCTGCACCTCGCAGAGCAGCGGCCCTGTCGCGAGGCGGAGCTGCTCGTCGCTGGCCAGGACCCGGATATGCTCGGGAGGGAAGCCGATCGCAGCCAGCCCGCGCCGAATGGAAGCGTGGGCCTGGTCCGACAGGTAGGCCACCCCGGGGCCGCAGGCCGCCCGGGCCGCTGCCAGCCCCGTCAGGTTGGCGAGGGAACCGCCGCTCAGCGCAACGCCTTCCGTACCATCTGGCAGGCCGAGCAGGGAACGCAACCAATCGGTCACCACGAGCTCGACGGTCGCCGGCCCCGACTCGCCCCCCCAGGAGGCCGCGATGGCGTTGAACCCGGTAGCGAGCCAGTCGCCGAGCACGCCGGCGAACGACGACGGCCCGGGGACGCGAGCGAAGTAGCGCGGGTGGTCGCCGTGCTGCATGTTGGCAAGGACGACGTCGACGAGCACCTGCATCGCCTCGAGCGGGTCCCCGGCCTTCTCTGGGGGTGGCCCGCCCACGAGCGCCATGAGCTCCTCCGGGGCCCCGGCCCTTATCGCCGCACGGTCGGCGCCATGTTCGAAATGGTCCAGGACGCGCTCTACCACCCAGTGGGCGAGCCGGCGCATGTCGTCCATGCCAAGGCCGAGCGCGTCCGCCGGCTCGTGAGGGCGAGGCCCGCCGACGCCGATGCCGATGACGGCCCCTCAGCCTTGAAGAGCTGCGCCCATGAGGCCCAACGGGGGACCGCCGAGGCCGAGCAGGGCGGTGTGGAACCTGAGGTTGGTGTAGCCGCTCCCCCACCGGTGCCGGGCCTCTTCGCGCAGCGCCATGATCTCCAGCTTGCCCCACGTGTAGCGGCCGTAGGTCGGGTCGTACGTGGCTCGCTCGGCCTCGCTCCTTGCCGCCCGGCGCCGCAAATAAGCGTCCCGGATGAACCGTCCGGTTGCTTGCTCCACCGACATTTCGCCGGTATGGATGCCGATAGCGCAGACGAGGCGCGTCACGCGTACAAGCGCCTCGATGCAGACACCGATCACAAAGCGGGGGTCGCCGGCATGGAAACCCTCTTCTATGCACAGCTCCTCGGCATAATGTGCCCACCCTTCGGTGAACGCCTCGCTTATGAGGACCCGCCTCACCGGCGTAGGTGCGTGCCGCAACGCCCGCCCGTGCGAGAAATGGCCCGGCGCCACCTCGTGAGCGGTGACGGCGGGCAGCGTGGTGTCGCTGAAGACCGAAAGCCACTCCTCTTGGTCCTGGGCCGGCCACCCACTATCAGGCGGCGTGATGTAGTAACGGCTGGGGGCGTCCTCCTCTCCGGGCGCCGCCCAGCTCATCATGGCCATCGCGTGGCGACGGGACGCCGGCGCAGGGCCGACCCGGCACTGCCCCTCGGGGTAGGGCACCAACCGGTGCGCGGCGGTAAAGGCGATCACTTCGTCGGTCTGGCGCCGGGCGGCTTCGAGCACGCCGTCGGCGTCCGGGTGGTCACGCACCAGCTCACCGACGACCTCCGCGACCTCCCGCCCGCCGGCCAGCCGTGCCACCGCCGAGGCGAGCATGTCTTGTAGACGTCCCTTCTCAGCCTCGGCCCTGGCGGCAAGGTCGGCCAGGGAAACCTCGGTGGCCTCCCGGACCGACAGCAGTTGGGCGAGGGCCGCCTCCCCCAACGAGGCGTCCTCGGGCCCAGACGCCGCCGCGTGGTCAAGGTGGGCCACGAGGCGCCCATGGGCGAAGAGAGCGGCCGCTTCGGTGTCGTTACCCCCGGCCCGGAGGCCTTCGGCGAGGCCTCGGGCCGCCGGCAGGAGAGCGGCCGCCACCGGGCGGTTTACCTGGTCGAGAGAGCGCAACGAAGCATCTACGGCCTCGGGCCATGCGGCCAGGTGGCGCAGCCGGGCCGCCGCCCGCTCGGGGGCGGGGGCGTACGACCGGTCATAGCAGGACAGGTCCAGGTTGTCGATGTGCAGCAGCGGGTTCACCCTGTGCAACTCGAGCTTCCCCAGCGCGAGGCGGGCCGCCTCCTCTCCTGCCGAGAGGTGGGCTTCGTCGTGCGCGTCGGCCAACCGTTCCCCGCCCAAGCGGGACAAACCCTGGCGGACCCCTTCGGGCGACATGTCCTGTACCACCCCGTCGTACTCATGCAGCCCGGCATTTTCTCTTACCGAGGCCACAGCAAGCTCGCAGACCGCACGCAGGCGCTCACTTATCGCCACGGGCACCAAGATAGTGGGCGGCCGAGCCGCCCAGGGTCAAGTGGCCCCCGGTGAGGCCGTCGTGTGGGTGGCGGCCGTCGGGTGGGTGGCGGCCGTTTTGTGGGTGGCGGCCGTTTTGTGGGGCGGGCCGCCGACGCATTGAGGGAACGGGAAAGAGACCGAGTTGACGAAGTCGAGCACGGTGGGCATCTGCGACAGGGACGTGAGCGTCGCCTTCAGGCCAAGGGCGTGGTGCCCGGCGAGGCGAAGGGCGATGTCGGCGAAGTACTTATCGCGCGCCGCGGTCGAGTAGGTGAACAGGTACGACGTCACGCCGCAAGCGACCACCTGCTGGGAGCCGGTCTGGGAGACCCCTGCTCCCTGTTTGACGAGGGGCCGCTTGGCCAAGCTGCCGGCGGTCTTGATCACCACGCGTTCGGCACCGGCCGGCGCTCGGAAGGTGACCCCGGTCGAAGGCGTGCCAACAGAAGTCCACCCCGCCGGGTACAGGACGCTGAACGGCGCCGAGGTGTACTCCCCGAAGCGGCCCCGGGCGCTGAAGGTGGGGCTGGAGCTTATCCAACCGATCACGGTGGCCCCTTGGACCTTGTACCAGCCTCCCTCCTTCCTGTTCGCCCGGCCGAGCAATTGGAAGACGGTGCCCTGAGCGGCAATGCCTACGACCTTTGCCCCCTGGGCCGGGCGGGCGTGGACGTTGAGGCCGATAGGCGAGAGCACGGTCTGGGCGCCGGTCACCGGCTTGAGCGTCACCTTCCCCGAGGTGGTCGTGGTCGTCGGCCGAGTGGTGGTCGTGGTCGGGGCCACGGTGGTCGAGGACGAAGAGGTGGTAGGCGGGTTGGCGCTGTGGCCGCCCGGCCCGCACGACGTGGCCAGGATTGCCACGCCGGCGCCAGTTAGCACGAGGGCCAGGGGCGATGGGCGTCCCGGGCCTCGGGCGGGCTCGGCCTTGTCGGTAACCGCGTCGATTGCCTGACGCTACCGCAGCCGGCCTCCGCCGATCACGTAGCGCCCGGGGGCACGGTCACACCGGGACCTGCGCCGGATCAGGCATCCTGGGTCGATGGGCGCCGCTCCTCACCTGCCCGGCTTCCTCCACACCCTGGCGCCGCTGCTCTCCAGCTATGGCTACCTGGTCGTGGGGGGCTTCGTCCTCCTCGAGGATTTCGGCGTACCGGTGCCGGGGGAGACAGTGCTGATCGCGGCCGCCGTTTACGCCGGTGCTGGCCGGCTCAACATCGTCGCCGTCGCCGGCCTCGCTTTCGTGGCGGCGGTCGTGGGGGACAACATCGGCTACGCCATCGGGCACTTCGGGGGCAGGGAGCTGGCGCTGCGCTGGGGCCGTTACGTGTTCATCACCCGCGAGCGCCTCGACCACGCCGAGGGGTTCTTCCGCCGGCACGGCGGAAAGGTGGTGACCGTAGCCCGCTTCATAGAAGGGCTCCGCCAGGCGAACGGCATCATCGCCGGCATCTCCGAGATGCCCTGGTGGAGGCGCTTCCTACCCTTCAACGCTCTCGGCGCGGCGCTCTGGGTGGGCCTGTGGGCCACCGTCGGCTACACGACCGGCAGCCACATCGACGCCGTCTACCACGACATCGTCACCTATGAGATCTACCTCGGCATCGCGGTCGGGGTGGTGTTGGCCGCCTACGTCGGCCGCTCTCTGCTGCGCCGCCAGCGCCGCCGGGCGGCGGCAGGCCGCTCGCAAGAGGAACCCGCCGGCGGGCAGGCGGGCGGGGGCGAGGCCCTCACGGGTAGCGACACGCCCGGGCAGGCCTGAACCGGGTCACCCACTCGCAAACTATGGTCGTAACTGGATATGGCTGGCTCGACCGCGGAAGACCGGGTGCACCTGGCCGTGATGGTGTCGGGGAACGGGAGCGTGCTCGAAGCGATCCTCGGCGCCGGGCTCGAGGTGTGCACCGTGGTGGCTGACCGTCCCTGCCCGGCACTCGAAGTCGCCGCCCGGGCCGGCGCGCCCACCGAGGTGGTGCTGCGGGGAAGCTTCGGGCCTGGCTTCGACCGCCCGGCGTACACCCACCGCCTGGTCTCGGCCCTGCGCGCCCATCACGCCGACGTGGTGGCCATGGCCGGCTTCGGGACAGTCCTGGGTGGGGAGATGTTCGCCGCCTTCCCCGGCCGGGTCCTGAACACCCACCCCGCCCTGCTCCCCGCGTTCAAGGGTTGGCACGCGGTGCGCGAGGCGCTCGCTGCGGGGGTGGCCGTAACTGGCACCACGGTCCATATAGCCACCGAAGCGGTCGACGACGGGCCCGTCCTCGCCCAGGAAAAGGTCCCGGTGCTCCCGGGCGACACAGAGGCGGCCCTCCATGCACGCATCAAGTCGGTGGAGCGCCGCTTGTACCCCGAGACCATACGTAGCTTCGTGGCCAGGCTGGAGGCCGAGCGACCCACCTGTCCCGACCCGAGCTGAGGAGCCGCACATGAAAGCCCTGCTTTCCGTCCACGACAAGACCGGCCTGGAGGACCTGGCCGCTGCCCTGGTCGAAGCCGGCTACGAACTGGTGGCGAGCGGCAAGACTGCTGCCGCCCTGGGCCGGGCCGGGCTGGCCCACACGACGGTGGAGGACCTGACAGCTTCGCCCGAGATGCTGGGCGGGAGGGTGAAGACGCTCCACCCCCGTGTCCACGGCGCCATCTTGGCCGACCTCGGCAACCCCGAGCACATAGCCGACCTGGCCAAGGCGGGGATCGACCCGATCGGGGTGGTGGTGTGTAACCTCTACCCGTTCAGGTCGGAGCCGTCGGTCGAGATGATCGACATCGGCGGCGTCACCCTCCTGCGGGCGGCGGCCAAGAACTGGTCCCGAGTCGCCGCCGTCGTCGACCCGGCCGATTACGCCACGGTGGCGGGCGCCTTGCGCGCCAGCGGCAAGCTCGACGAGAACTTCCGCCTGCGCCTGGCCCGCAAGGCCTTCGCCCATACGGCCGCTTACGACTCGGCGATCGTCGGCTGGTTCGACGAGCAGGTGGGGGAAAGGGAGGCCGTCGGCGAGCCCGGGCGCGCCGGTCGCCACCCAGCAGGGCGGGCTCTGCCGCCCACGCTCCACCTTTCCTTGGAGCTGGCCCAGGGGCTGCGTTACGGCGAGAACCCTCACCAGGTCGGCGCCCGCTACCGCACGGCGGGCACGAAGAGCTGGTGGGACGAGGTCGTCCAGCACGGAGGCAGGGAGCTGTCGTACCTCAACCTCTACGACGCCGACTCTGCCTGGGGCCTCGTCCACGAAGTCGCCGACCTCGCCCCGGCGGCGGCCGTGGTGGTCAAGCACGCCAACCCCTGCGGGGCGGCCGTGGCGAGCACCCTGATGAGCGCCTACCAACGGGCCTTCGAATGCGACCCGATGTCCGCCTTCGGCGGCATTGTCGCCCTCTCCGGGCCGGTCGACGAGGGCCTGGCTGAGGCCATGGCCGCCAACGCCAAGGCCGACGTCGTGATCGCCCCCGCGTACAGCGAGGCTGCTCTTCGCCTGTTCGCCGCCAAGCGCAAGTCCATGCGCGTCCTGGAAGCCCCCGCTCCTGGCGGCGAAGGCTGGCACGTGCGCCAGGTAAGCGGCGGCTGGCTGGTGCAAAGTCCCTACCGCTTCGCTCGGGCGCCCGAGGAGTGGGAGGTAGTCACTACGGCCAAACCCACCGAAGAGGGCTGGCGCGACCTGCGCCTCGCCTGGCGGGTGTGCGCCGCCGTCAAGTCCAATGCCATCGTCCTTGCTGCTGGCGGGATGGCGGTCGGCATCGGTGGGGGCCAGCAAAACCGGGTCTCCCCTGGAGAGCTGGCGGTGGCGCGCGCCGCCGGGCGGGCGAGGGGCGGGGCGGCCGCGAGCGACGCCTTCTTTCCCTTCAGGGACGGCCTCGACACGGTCGCCTCCTCGGGCGTCACCTGCGTGGCCCAACCGGGCGGGTCGGTCCGTGACACCGAGGTCATCACCGCCGCCGAGGAGCACGGCCTGGCCATGGTCTTCACCGGCGAGCGCCAGTTCCGCCATTGACCCGAGGCCGGCGAAAGCAGGTGCCATGCCCGCGGTAGTCATGTCCGGCGCCCCCGTGGCCGAAGCGGCCTTCGCTGAAGTGGGCGAGCTCGTCGCCAAGCTCGCCGCTAAGGACAAGACGGTCGGCCTCGGCACAGTCCTCGTGGGCGACGACCCGGCCAGCGCCCACTACGTAGAGCGCAAGCACGAGGCGTGCGAACGTTACGGGCTGCGTTCGGTGGACCTGCGGGTGCCTGCCGGCGCCACCCAGGCCGACCTCCTGGCCGCGGTCGACCAGCTGAACGAGGACCCCGGCGTGGACGGGTTCCTCATCCAGAACCCGGTCCCGGCGGGCTTCGATTACGCCGAGGCGCTCGCCCGCGTCCTGCCCGCCAAGGACGCCGACGGCCTCCACCCGGTGAACCTCGGCTACCTGGCCTTGGGAGAACCGGGGCACCCGCGCCCGTGCACCCCTCTCGGCATCGTGGCGATGCTCCGCTACTACGAGGTCCCGGTGGCGGGCCGCTCGGTGGTCGTGGTGGGGCGGGGCCCGACCTTGGGCCGCCCGCTCGCGCTCCTCCTGTCGCTCAAGGAGCCGGGCGCCAACGCCGCCGTCACGGTGGTCCACACGGGGGTGACGCACTGGGCCGAGCACACCCGCCGGGCGGACATCGTGGTCGGCGCGGCCGGCGTCCCCAACATGATCACCCCCGAGGTGATCGCCCCTGGTTCGTGCGTCGTCGGGGGCGGCCTCACCTGGCAGGGGCGCAAGGTGCTCTCGGACGTAGACGAGCGCTGCGCAGAAGTCGCCGGCTGGGTGACCCCGCGCCTCGGCGGCGTCGGCGTCACGACGGTGGCCATGCTGCTGCGCAACACCGCGATTGCTGCCGGCGCCGCCACTGGGCAGGCCTGAGCCGGCCCTCTATCCTTGGCGTATGGCCAAGGTGTCGGACCTGCTGGCGCGGGGCGCCACGTACTCGTTCGAGTTCTTCCCGCCCAAGAGCGACGCCGAGCAGTCCCGGCTCGTCCAGACCCTGTTCGACCTGCAGCCCCTGCGGCCGTCGTTCGTGTCGGTCACCTACCGGGGCGGCCCGTCCTCGCGCCAGCGCACCACCGACGTCGTGGTCTCGATGCTGCGGATCACCAACCTCAACCCGATGGCCCACCTGATCTGCTCGGGCCACACCCGCCTCGAACTGGCGGACATCCTGGTCGGCTTCCGCAAGGCAGGCATCGAGAACCTGATGGCCCTGGGGGGCGACCCTCCCACCGAGCCGGGGGCGCCCACCGGCGAGCTGCCGCACGCCTTGGAGCTGGTCCAGTTGGCCAGGGCAGTCGGGGGGTTTTGCATAGGCGTGGCCGCCCACCCCGCCGGCCACCCCCGCTCGAGGAGCATGGCCGCCGACCGGCGCCGCCTGGTCGCCAAGATGCGCCTGGCCGACTTCGCCATAACCCAGTTCTTCTTCGAGGCCTCGGACTATTTCGCCCTGGTGGAAGACCTGGAGGCGCGGGGCATGACCAAGCCCGTGCTGCCGGGGATATTCCCGGTGACCACCCTCGCCTCGGTGCGCAAGACTGCCCAGATGGGCTGCGCCGTGCCCGGATGGCTCGTGGAGCGGCTGGAGAAGGCGCAGGCCCGGGGCGGCCCGGACGAAGTAGCCAAGGCGGGGACCGAGGCCGCCACCGAACTGTGCTCCCAACTGCTCGAAAAAGGGGCGCCGGGCCTTCATTTCTACACCCTCAACCGCTCCGAGGCGACCCGGAAGATCCACGCCAACCTCGGCCTCTAGCACCGGCTGCCTCACGGGGCGGTCAGCGCCCGGGCCGGCCCGGCTGGCACGCCGGGGGCCCCCCGGGCCTAGGCTCGGGGCATGCCCGACAAGATCACCATGGGCCCAGACGGAAAGCTGCGGGTCCCGAACGAGCCGATAATCCCCTTCATCCGGGGCGACGGGACGGGAGTGGACATCTGGCCCGCCGCCCAGCGGGTCATGGACGCCGCGGTCGCCAAGGCGGGCAAGGGCCGCCGGGTCGCCTGGACGGAAGTGCTCGCCGGGGAAAAGGCCTTCAACGAGACGGGGGACTGGCTGCCCGAAGCGACCTTGGCCGCCTTCCGGGAGTACCTGATCGGGATCAAGGGGCCGCTCACCACGCCCGTGGGGGGCGGGTTCCGCTCGCTCAACGTGGCCCTGCGCCAACTGCTCGACCTGTACGTCTGCCTGCGCCCGGTGCGCTGGTTCCGGGGCGTGCCCTCGCCCGTGAAACGCCCCGACCTGGTGAACATGGTCATATTCCGGGAGAACACCGAGGACATCTACGCCGGGTTGGAGCTCGAGGAGGGCACGCCGGAGTGCAAGCGGCTGATCGAGCTGCTCCACGACGAGATGGGCTGGACGGTCCGCCCCGACTCGGGCGTCGGCATCAAGCCGGTATCGGTGTCGGGCAGCAAGCGCCTCGTCCGCGCCGCGCTCAACTACGCGGTGGCCCACGAGCGCAAGTCGGTCACCTTGGTCCACAAGGGCAACATCCAAAAGTACACCGAGGGCGCGTTCCGCAAGTGGGGCTACGAGGTGGCCCGTGACGAGTTCGCCGGGGTGGCGGTGAGCTGGGAGGACTGCGGGGGTCACCCGGGCGACAAGATCCTCGTGAAGGACAACATCGCCGACATCACCTTGCAGCAGGTCCTCACCCGGCCGGCCGAGTTCGACGTCATCGCCACCACGAATTTAAACGGGGACTACCTCTCCGACGCGATCGCAGCCCAGGTCGGGGGGATCGGCATCGCCCCCGGGGCCAACATCAACTACGAGAGCGGCAACGGCATCTTCGAGGCCACCCACGGCACGGCGCCCAAGTACGCCGGCCAGGACAAGGTCAACCCCGGCTCGCTCCTGCTCTCGGGCGTGCTCATGCTCGAGCACCTCGGCTGGCAGGAGGCGGCCGACGACATCGTGCAGGCCATGGAGGCGGCGATCGCCGACCGGGTCGTCACCTACGACTTCGCCCGCCAGATGGAGGGAGCTACCGAGGTGAAGACGTCCGAGTTCGCCAGCGCCGTCATCGACCGCCTCTGAGGGAAGAGCTCCCGTGCCCACTGCGAAAGCGTCCGTCAAAGTCGCCGTCACCGGCGCCGCCGGCCAGATCGCCTACAGCCTGCTGCCTCGCCTCGCCAGCGGGGCCATGCTCGGCCCCGACCAGCCCGTCGCCCTCCAGCTGCTGGAGATCCCCCAAGCTCTGGGCGCCCTCCGGGGCGTCGTGATGGAGCTTGAGGACTGTGCGTTCCCCCTGCTCGGTTCGCTCAGCACCACCTCGGACGCCGAGGAGGCCTTCGGCGACGCCCGGGTCGCCATCTTGGTCGGCGCCCGGCCGCGCGGCAAGGGCATGGAGCGCCGGGACCTGCTCGAGGCCAACGGGGCCATATTCAGCGCCCAGGGCAAAGCGCTGGCGGCGAGCGCCAGCCGGGACGTCCGCGTGCTCGTGGTCGGCAACCCGGCCAACACCAACTGCCTCGTCGCCGCCCACAACGCCGGCCGCGCCAGGACGCCGCTCGCCCCCCAGCAGTTCGCCGCCATGACCCGCCTCGACCACAACCGGGCGGTGGCCCAGGTGGCGGCGCGCGCCGGCGCCCCGGTGGCCGAGGTCACCAACATAGCCATCTGGGGCAACCACTCGGCTACTCAGTACCCCGACGTCTTCCATGCCCGGGTGGGCGCCAAGCCCGCCCTCGAGCTCGTGGGCGGGCTCCACTGGGTGGAGCACCAACTGCTCCCCACCGTCCAGCAGCGGGGGGCGGCCATCATCGAGGCCAGGGGGGCGTCGAGCGCCACCTCGGCCGCCAACGCCGCCATCGACTGCCTCCGGGACTGGGCGCTCGGCACGCCCGAGGGCGACTGGACGTCGATGGCGGTCTGTTCGGACGGCTCGGACCGCTATTACGGCGCCCCCGAAGGGGTCTTCTCGTCGCTCCCGGTGACGACTTCGGCCTGGGGCTACGAGGCGGTCAAGGGCTTGGAGCTCGACGAGTTCTCTAAGCGGCGCATCGCCCGCAGCACGGCCGAACTGGTCGAAGAGCGCGACAGCGTGGCCGCGCTCGGGTTGCTCACCCCGGGCTAGCCGTTGGGCTAGCCGGTCAGCGTTCGGACTCTAGCGGGCGAGGACGGGAGGGCTGACCAGGCCCAAGCGGTGGAGATAGAAAAGCTTGCGCTCCACGGCCCCTCGCCAAGCCGCCAGGTCGGCGTCGAAATGAGCCCGGTCGCCGTCTTCGTAGGCGTGCTCGAGCTCGTCGAATGCTTCGTCTTCGGCATCGAGCAGGGCCCGGTACTTGGTGAGGAACTGGTCATCCACGACGTCGCAGAGCATTAGTCGCACCTCCGAGTTGCCAGTGGCGGAGTTTGGGTCTAGAAGTACCACTATCCCCCGCTCGAGGACGGGATGCAACTGTTTCGGCCCGCTTTCTTCGTATCTGCCTAACTTGACGGGCCGGGCCCGCTCGGGCGGCGAGGGCCGAGGCTAGCCGAGCGGGAGGGGCTCCAGGTGGCACGCGGTCAAGCCGAGGTTGGTACTGAAGTTGTCGGCGTCCTGGGCGGCCGTCGCGGCCAGCCGACGGGCGCGGAGGGCCTTCTCTTCCGCGGTCGGGCCGAGGTGGCGGGGCACCCGCCGGCCGTCCACCCGGACGGGGGAGCCGATGATCGCGGCATAGCGGGCGTTGGCCGTGGCGAAATCGTTGAGCCTGCCCAGCCACTCTTGGACCGGGCCTTCGATCCCGGGGGCGGTGTGGATCGAGGAAAGCCGCTGGCGCAGGAGCTCCACCTGGTGGGCGGCGACGGAGATCTTCGGCCCGTCGGTGCCCCGGGCGAGGGTGCGGCGGTACCTCGGCAGCGTGGTGGCGCACTCCTTGCCGGCCTGCTCGACGAAGCGAGCGGCGGCGGCGTCGCTGCGGGCGGCGAGCTTGCCCCTGGTCTCGTAGGGGGAGATGAAGGCGACGCCCGACACGACCACGGCCACGGCCACCACGACCAGGCAAGCGAGGGCGAGCAGCGGCCGCCGGGCGGGCCCCAGCTTGGCCGGCGCTGGCAAGTGCGGCGGCCGCCAGGGCCGGGGGGTGTGGGACCACGCCCCACGGTGCCAGCCGGAGCCGGCGTGGCCCGACCGCCACGGGAGCCATTGGTGCGCCCCCGCCCCGCTCGCCACCGGCTCCCTCAGCTCGTGGGGATGGACAGGCCCTTCGATCGAACGGTCGGCCTTGCCCTGGCACAGCTCGAACGGCTCCGCCCTGGTGGACCACGGCGGCCAACGCCGGGCGCGCCCGGACCAGGCGGTGCCGTCCCAGTAGCGCATGGACTCGGGGTCGTCGGGGTTACGGTACCAACCGGGCCGGGTGGGCAAGAAGCGGGCCATTCGCCATCAAGCCTTCAAAACGTCGTCCTCGAACGCAGCGCCGGCGGCAACAGGTCCAGCGCGGCCAGGCCCGGGCTCTGGGTGGAAAGGGCGGCCATGTCTCCAGAAAAGCGTGCCCTGCCCTGCGAGAGGGCGTCCACGGCCGAGAGCCGGCCGGAGGCGATCCCCGCTATGGTCTCGTAGTCGCTGCTCAAGCTCACCCGAGGCGGCTCGAAAGGCGCGCTTGGTGGCAGGACCCGCGCACTCGCCCCCTGCACCACTACTTGGTACCGTACCTCGCCTTCGGGGGTGCCAGTCACCGAAATTTCCACGACTACGCCGCCCTGGCCGCCGCCGGCGCCGTCGGCGCCCGCCTCCCCCGCCGGGCCCTCACTTCGCCCGGCCACCTCGAGCCCGGCCACCTCGAGCCCGGCCACCTGGAGCTCGGCCACCTGGAGCTCGGCGAACCACTCCGAGGACAGGAACCGGGCCACGGTCCCGGTCTACTAGCGGCCCCGGGCGCAGAGCAAGGCTTCGTAGCGGTTGGCGCTCAACTGCCCCGGGCGCCCCCAGGCCAGCTCCAGCTGGAGCGAAACCGGCCACGAAGCGGGGCCGTCGCTGGCCGGCCCGCCCCCGGCCACCCCGGCGACGGCCCCCGCCGGCGCCCCCTCCAGCGCCGCCCGCTCGGGCAGGACGACCGCAAGGCGGCCCACGAACGTGCACGACTCGGGGGCGGCGTCCCCGCCGAAGCGCCAAAGCCTGCCCCCGCCCGGCCACTCCAGGCGGGCCTGGACGACGGCGCCGGCGAGCTCCTCAGCCAAGTCGTTCACGACATGGACGTCGAGCGAGAGCCGCTCCCCCGGCGAGTACACGGGCGCCGGCCAGTCCGAGACGACGAGCACCGGAGCGCAGGCGGCCTGGAGGGCGCCGAAACCCGCCTTGGGGCGGCGGAGGTGGTCGACCAGCGAGTAGCCGACCTCGGGCTGGGCGTCGTTCAGGCAGAAGACGGCGAACCCCCCCACCGGGCGGTCCCGGAGCCGCCGCAACGTCTCCACTTGGCTCCGGACGAGCTGGGCCTGGTAGGCCTGAGATGCGTCCCGCCAGGCCTCGAAGCTCCGGTACCGGGCCGGTGGCACCCGCTTGTCGAAGGGGCCCTGCTCGAAGCCGTGGTGGCTGGCCAGCTCGGCCCAGTCCAGGTGGGGCCACTCGGCGGGGGCCATGAACTGGGCCGAAAACGGGACGGCCCCGGCGCCGAGCTCGCTCACGAAGCGGACTGCGGCCGGCCACGCCCGGGCCACGCGGCCGAGGCGGTCGCCGTCGCTCCTGCGCCAGCCATAGTAAAAGTGGCTGCTCGAGCCCCACGCCGGGTGGGGCAAGACCCCGGAATGGGCGACGGCGGGCCGGGAAGGATCCGCCCGTTCGAGGGCCCGGCGGACGCTGCGGTCGAGGAGCGACTTGTTGGAGGTGGGCAGCACGTGGGCGAGGCCCCGGCGCAGGACCGCCGTGAATGGGCCAGCCCCGGCACCCGGGTGGGCGAACGGTTCGTCGTGGGCGCACCACACCACCACGGAGGGGTGGTGGCCGAGCAGGTCGACCGCCTGGAGCGCCTGGCGGACCGCCTGGCGGCGCGCCCCCCGGTAGTGGCCGTGCAACGGCATGTCCTGCCACAGGAGCACCCCCGACTCGTCGGCTGAGTGGTAAAGCTCGTGCCGACCGACATGGGCGCGCACGCGCAGGAGGTTGAGCCCAGCCTGGCGGGCCAGGTACACGTCGCGCGCCACCTCGGGGCCCGAGGCCGCCGCCAGGTCCCGCCGGGTCGGCACCAAGTTGGCCCCTTTCAAAAAGACGCCTTCGCCGTTGACGGCCCACCGGTAGCCACGCATCCTCACCTGGCGCAGGCCGGTCCGCAACGTCCGGGAGTCGCTCGCCCCCCCCTCAGCCTCGACCGACACCGACACGTCGTAAAGGGGCTGCTCGCCCGCGCCTGCCGGCCACCACAGCTGGGGCCGGGGCACCTCCAGCCGCCAGCTCACCCGGTTGGTACCCGCCGCGAGGGGCTGCCGGCGGGTGAGCCTGGCAGCGAGCCCGCCGGCGCACGAACTGGCTTCGGTCCCCAGGACCACCATCTCGGCCGCCGCCGCGTCGAGAGAAACCGACAGCTCGACGACGGCGCGCTCGGGGCTCGCCGACGAGCACGTCAAGCGGAGCGAAGAGATCCGGACGGGCCCGCTCGTCACCAGGTGGACAGGCGCCCAGATCCCCCCCGGGCCCCAGGCCGGGTCGATGCAGCGGGGGTCGTCCCAGGCCCCGAGC
>JBOGGK010000157.1:0-6724 GCA_050744045.1 Acidimicrobiales bacterium
TTCCAGCTGTAGCTGGCCAGCGCGAGACCCTGTGCCACCGGAGGGGGGGCAGGGTCGGGGAAGACCAGCAGCGGTTCCACGCTCGCCCCGCTACAGCGCCGAGAAGTAGCGGCGGAGCTCGAACGGCGTCACTTCGGACTTGTAGGCGGCCCACTCAGCGCGTTTGTTTCGCAGGAACCATTCGAACACGTGCTCCCCCAGCGTGCCGGCCACCAGTTCTGAGGTCTCCATGACGTCGAGTGCCTCGCCGAGCGACGCCGGCAACGGCCGGATGCCTTCGGCCAGGCGCTCCTGGGCCGACATGTGGTAGATGTTGGCCGACGCCTCCCTTGGGAGCTCGTAACCGCCCTTTATACCAGCGAGGCCTGCGGCCAGCACCACCGCCCAGGCGAGGTAGGGGTTGGCCCCGGGGTCCGGGGCACGGTACTCGATCCTGGTCGAGTCGCGTTTGCCCTTTTTTATCGGCGGCACCCGCACCAGGGCGGAGCGGTTGTTCTGGGCCCAGGAGATGTAGACCGGCGCTTCGATAAGGGGCTGGTCCTCCTGGGAGACGATGAGCCGCTTGTAGGAGTTCACCCACTGGTTGGTGATGGCGGTTATCTCACGGGCGTGGTGCAACACCCCGGCGATGAACCGGCGGGCGACGTCGGAGAGGTGGTACTCGTCGGAGTCGTCGTAGAACGCGTTGGAGTCCCCGTCGAACAGCGACATGTGGGTGTGCATGCCCGAGCCCTGTACACCACCGAGCGGTTTGGGCATGAACGTCGCCAACATCCCGTGGCGGGCGGCCATCTCCTTCACGACCACGCGCACCAGCATGACGGTGTCCGCCATCGTCATCGCGTCTGTGTAGCGCAGGTCGATCTCGTGCTGGCTGGGGGCGTCCTCGTGCTGGCTGTACTCGACGGGTATGCCCATTTCCTCCAGCATGAGGACGGTGTCGCGCCGCAGGGCGGTGGCGGCGTCGTTGCCCAGGAGCTCGAAATAAGAACCATTGTCGAGCGGCGCCGGTGGCTGGCCGTCCGGGCTGCCGGGGGTGCCGAAGTAGAAGTACTCGAGCTCGGGGGCGACGTAGAAAGAGAAGCCCTGGTTGCGAGCCTGGTCGAGCACCCGGCGCAAAACGTTGCGGGAGTCGCCCTCGAAGGGCGTGCCGTCCAGGTTGGATATGTCGCACACGACCCGGGCGACGGGCGCCTCTCCGGAGAGGTAGGACAGCAGCTGGAACGTCTTGGGGTCAGGTACGGCGAGCACGTCGCTCTCTTGGACCCGGGAGAAGCCGTCGATGGCTGAACCGTCGAAGGTCATCCCCTCCTCCAGGGCGTTCTCGAGCTCGGCGGGGGTGATGCTGAAGGCCTTCGGGATGCCGAGGACGTCGGTGAACCACAGCTGGACGAAGCGGATCCCTCGCTCTTCCACCGTCCTCAGCACGTAGTCCTTCTGCGAGTCCATCGTCGCTCCTTTCCCCCGCCCGCCCCAGGCCGCTGGTGCGGCGGGCAGGCCGGCCGTGCAGCGGGCCGTGCCGCCATGCCACGATAGGTCCAGAGCGGCCTGCGTGCCGGCTCGGCCGGCCTGGCGCCGGCCACGTTCACACAGAGTTCACATAGGAGCAACAGAACGGCAATGCGAGGACACCACGATTGGTTGGCGTGCTGGCAGCGGTCCGGCACTGCTGGCTCTGAACCGACCTAGAAAGGGGAAATTACCTTGGCCTTCGAAAGGCGCACGCCCGAGGAGGTCCTGTCGCTGGTCAGCGGGGAGGGCATCGAGGTCGTCGACGTCCGCTTCTGCGACTTGCCTGGGCTCATGCAGCACTTCTCCATCCCTGCACACCAGCTGAGCGAAGCCTCCTTCGAGGAGGGCCTCGGTTTCGACGGTTCGTCGATCCGCGGCTTCCAGGAGATCCAGGAATCGGACATGCTGCTCGCCCCTGACCCGGCCACGGCGGTCCTCGACCCGTTCCGCCAGCACAAGACCCTCAACATCAACTGCTTCGTGCGCGACCCGGTGACCGGTGAGCCCTACACCAGGGACCCGCGCTACGTAGCCAAAAAGGCAGAGGACTACCTGTTGTCCACCGGAGTGGCGGACACCGCTTACTTCGGCCCCGAAGCTGAGTTCTTCATATTCGACGACATCCGCTTCGACCAAAACGCCCACGAGGGTTACTACTACATCGACTCGATCGAGGGCATCTGGAACGCCGGCAAGGGAGGCGAGCCGAACCTCGGTTTCAAGCCCAGGCACAAAGAAGGCTATTTCCCCATCCCGCCCATGGACCATTTCCAGGATCTGCGTTCGGAGATGGTCCTGATGATGGAGAAAATGGGGATCGACGTAGAGGTCCAGCACCACGAGGTGGGCACCGCCGGCCAGGCCGAGATCGACATGCGCTTCGACACGCTGCTCACGATGGCCGACAAGCTCATGCTCTACAAGTACGTGGTGAAGAGCGTGGCCCGCGCCAACGGCTTCACCGCGACGTTCATGCCCAAGCCCATTTATGGCGACAATGGCTCGGGCATGCACGTGCACAGCTCGCTTTGGAGCGGGGGGGAGCCACTATTCGCCTCCGAGCTCGGCTACGCCGGCCTGTCGGACCTGGGGCGCTGGTACATAGGCGGGCTGCTGAAGCACGCCCCCGCACTCCTGGCCTTTGCCGCCCCCACGACCAACAGCTACAAGCGCCTCGTCCCCGGCTACGAGGCGCCGGTCAACCTGGTCTATTCCCAGCGCAACCGCTCGGCCGCCTGCCGCATACCGCTCTACTCCAAGAGCCCCAAGGCGAAAAGGGTCGAGTTCCGCTGCCCGGATCCCTCGTGCAACCCGTACCTCGCTTTTTCGGCCATCTTGATGGCGGGCCTGGACGGCGTCCTCAACAAGACCGAGCCCCCCGACCCGGTCGACAAGGATCTCTACGACCTCCCCCCCGAGGAGCTCTCCAAAGTCCCTCAGGTGCCCGGCTCGCTCGAGCAGTCCCTGGCGGCCTTGGAGGAGGACCGTGAGTTCCTCCAGGCCGGCGATGTCTTCACTGACGACCTCATCGAGACCTGGGTCGCCTACAAGCGCGAGCACGAGATCGACCCCGTGCGCCTGCGGCCCCATCCCTGGGAGTTTTACCTCTACTACGACATATAGCCTCTGAGCTGCGGTTATGTGGCCCGAGACAGCAAATGGTCTAAATTTGGTCTAGAACGTGCTACCTTGCTCGGGTATGAGAGGGACCATGTCCGAGCGGGGCGCCGGCGTCTGGCGGCTCCGAGTGCTCACGGGTTACACGCCCGAAGGCAAGCCCGCCCAACGGAGCAAGACCGTCTACGGCAACCGGCGGCAGGCTCAGACCGAGCTGGCCAAGTTCGTGGCCGAGGCGGAGGCGGGCCGGGTGGCGGCCTCGGGCGCGACGACGTTCGGCCGTTACGTCGTCGAGCAATACCTCCCTCAGGTCAAGGCAAACCTGAGCCCCGAGACCTACCGCAGCCACGCTAGCCGGATCAACGGTCGCATTGCTCGGGATCTCGGCCATGTCCGCCTCGACAAGCTGACGGCCCATCACCTCGACCTGGCCTACCGAAAGTGGCGCGCTGAAGGGTTGGCCGCCTCGACGGTTCGCGCCCACCACATGATCATCAGCTCCGCCCTTACTCAGGCCCTCAAGTGGGGCTTGGTGCCCCGTTCGGTGGCACCGCTGGCCACTCTCCCCACCGTCGAGGAGCGTGACCCTACCTTGCCTAGCCTCGAGCAGATCGCCGAGCTGGTCCGGCTGGCAAAGGACAACGACCCGGTGCTGTCGGCGGCCATCATGCTTGCGGCGCTCACGGGCTGCCGCCGGGGCGAGCTGTGTGGCCTCAGGTGGTCCGACATCGACCGCGAGCGCATGGTCCTGTACGTCCGGAGGGCGGCCAAGCGGGCCGACGGCGGCGAGAAGCTCATGGGGCCGACCAAGACCCACGCCACCCGCCGGCTCTCGATCGACGCGGTGACCCTCGGCGTCTTCGACGAGCACCGGGCGCGCGCTGTCGGGTGGGCAAGAGGGGCCGACGTGCCGATCGGCGACGACGGCTTCGTACTTACCTGGGACCCCTCGAGTGCGACCCCGGCCAACCCCGACGTGGTCACCACCAAGTTCGCCCGGCTCACCGAAAAGGCGGGCTGCCCGCAGGTGCGCTTCCACGACCTCAGGCATGCCGTGGCGACCACCCTGCTGGCCGAAGGGACCGATGTGGCAACGGTGGCAGCGCGGCTCGGCCACGCCTCGCCGGTCACCACCATGCGGGTCTACGCCCACGTCCTGGAAGCTCACGACCGCAAGGCCGCATCTGTGATGGGCGCCCTACTCGCCTCGACGAAGGCCGAGTAGTTGACGACGTAGCGCCGGCCCATCTTCACCGCGCCTCTCAACTGGCCGGTCCGGGCCAGCCGGTAGACGCTCTCCTTGGCCACCCCGACCCGCCGCGCCAGCTCTGGGATGCTCACCCACTCGATCTCTAGCAGCCTGTCAGCTTCGTGGGGTTGCCCATCACAGCGCGTCTGGTCATCCGTGTCTCCGCCTTGACCCGTTCTCGGCCCGGCTGGACCGCGGGAGCTACGGCTTGCCACCGTGCTGGTAGACGCCCTTGCCATAGTCGCTCACCTCCGTCTCCAGCCCTCGTTTGCGAGGGCTCTCAGTGAGTAGGGGCCGGGGTGGCGATTTTTCTTGGTGTTGTGCCAGTCGCCGCTACAGCTGAAGTCAGCCGGCTTCCGCCTCGCTGACCGACCACGAGATGCGCCGACCAACTGCTGCCGCGTACCGGGCCAGCGTCGAGACGCGCACGTCGCGGTCGCCCTGCTCGATACGCGCGACGACTGACTGGGAGGAGCCCATGCGCGCGGCGACGACGGTCTGGGAGAGGCCCTGGCCCAAGCGCGCCTGGGTCAGCTCTCGGAGCAGCTCCCTGGCAGCGAGGGCCTCGTCGACCATTGCTGGAAAAGCCGTGTTGGCCTTGGCTCGCTCTGCGATTAGGTCATCCAGGTCGTCCCTGCTCGAATGCGCCATCGCTATGACCTCTTTGCTATGCCCTTTTGATCATACCCTTTACTGGGCGCCACGCCGGCGCCACTCTGCGAGCCGCCTGTCGGCCAAGCTGATCTCTTGGTGCGGTGTCTTCTGTGACTTCTTGCTGATCGCGTGCAGGGCGAGGAGCACGCGGCCCTTGGCCCCCTCCTCGGCAAAGAGGAGACGATAGGAGGCGCCGGCGCCGTCCGCCCTCACCTCGTAGAGCTGTCCTCGTAGGTGGCGCGCAGCCGCCAGCCCGTTCTTGCGCACGTCGAGCATGGCCGCCGCTATTGCCGCCGCGTCGGCGTCGGCGAGGCGGCCTATGAACTCGCGGGCAGGCTTCCTGCCCGAGGCTGTGGCGTAGAAGCGCCACCGGCGCCTTATTGCCACGCTCGCCTCGGCGCCGGTCCCGCGCGGTGGACCGGCGCGGTCAGCTGAGCCGTGGCGCCCCTCTGTAGGCGCGAGATGTGCGGAGGCGGAACCAGCGGTCGCGCATGCCCACCCGGCGGTTCTGCAACCAGGTGCCCCAGCCGACCGTGAAGTTGAGGAAGCGGGGTCGTCTTTGCCAACGCCTCGTCGGCCGGCAGGCGAGGATGGGCCGAACGATGGTGCCCTGGTACGGGCGTGGGCCGACCGGCTCGACGAGCCTGGGCCTGCCCTCGGCGGCTCGCCGTTGGACCTCGTCGAGGTGGTGGCGATGGAGCGAGTAGCGCTGGTCGTCGTCGAGGCCGAGCTTGTCGGCGAGGCGCCAAGCCGCTCGGTGCTCGAGATGGTAGAGCGACCCCCAGTCGTTGCGCCGGCGCAGGCGCGAGAGAGGGAGGTGCCCCTGTCGCCAGCACAGCGCGGACCAAGCCCTCGTGTCCAGTTCTGCGACCGGGAGAGGCGGGCGGTCGAAGGTGCCAGCCGGGGCCAACGGTGGGAGTGGGACAGAGGGGAGGTCGGCCGGCGCACCGATGGCGGCGAGCCCGCCTGCCCGTAGCCCCGAGGGATCGAGGCCGGCGAGAGCGAGCAGCTCGGCCACCTCGGGTGTTCTTTGGTCGAGCAGAGCGACGAGGAGGTGCGCGGGAGAGAGGACCTCGCGCATTCGCTCGGCCAACACCCGCGCGGCGCGTTGGGCTTGGCCGAGGAGATAGGCGTTGCTGTGGCCGAACGCGTCGTTGTTGGCCGTCACGACTTCGCGTAGCGATGGCCCGCCGCCACCGGACAGCCCTGCGGTGCCCGGTGCTTCGCTTTCAGCGATCCCCACGAGCAGGTGTACAGGCCCGCATCGCCGCCCGAGCTCATCAGCGAACGCGAAACCGTTGGTGAGCGCCCGCCGGTACGCCTCGCTCATGTCGTGCCTGCCCACGCCGCCAGCATGCCACCCGGTCACCTATCGCGTCTGCACGTGGCAGCAGCGGGGCCGCGTTAGCTGCTGCTCACCTACCCTGACGCTCCCTCGGGCGCCGGCCCGCCTGCAGCCCACATCACCAATGCCGCCCACACTTGCCACGGCTCACCACACCTCACCTTCTGCTGGACGTCTGGCACTGGTGGCGGCGCCCCGGCGCAGCCGGGGCACCGAGAGGCAGTGCGAAGGCAGGGCGGGCTGCCAAAGGCGCATGAGCTGCGGGAACGGAAACGTCGCCACCCCCGCCCCTACAGGTAAGAGGCCCGGTACGCGGGCCGGAGCGATGTGGGGTGGGAAGGTCCGGG
>JBOGGK010000158.1:0-2650 GCA_050744045.1 Acidimicrobiales bacterium
GTCGAAAAGTACGAGATCGACCTCGAGAGCGCGAGAGCCGACGTCGCCGAGTTCGTAAAGGAACTGGGCGAGCTCGGGATGCTGGAGGGGGACAGCTGAACCGCGGGGCAGCGGCCAAGGACGGGGGCTCCTCGCTCTGGCCGGCCCCGGCCGGCGGGTCGCCTCTTTGGTACCGCCGCTATGGCCTCAGCCTGCTGAGCGACGTGCCGTTCGGGACGGCGTTGCCCGCGTCCCGGGACCGGGGGCCCGACCTCCGGGTGAGCTCGCGCTGTGACGACGGCTTGGCCGCGGAGGAGGAAATCCCCGGCCACGTGCTGGCCCGACGTTCGACCCCCTCCGGGCAGGCTTTGTACACATTGGTGCGGGGCGCCGACGGTTACGTCCTGCGCATGCACGGGGCGGCCGACTTCCTGGTGGACGCTGAGATCTCCGAGGTGGGCTGCCGGCCGTGGCGCGACGCACGGCCTGGCATTGCCGAGGTCTTGCTGCAGGCGACGGTGCTCTCGTTCGTGCTCGCCCTGCGGGGACGGGTGGTCCTCCACGCGTCGGCGGTGTCGGCGGGCGGCCATGTGTGGGCCTTGGCGGGCCCGTCCGGCAGCGGGAAGTCCACGGTCGCCGCTTTGTTGTGCGCCGGCGGTGCCGCCCTCGTTGCCGACGACTTGGCCTGCATCGGGCCCGGCCCGCAGCTCCTCGGCACCGGCCCGGGGGCCGAATTGCGCCTGCGCGGTGGCGCCCGGCAGGTGCTCGGCCTGTTCGAGGCCGAGCCGCCGAGCTACGAGACGGCGGACGGTCGCCTCGCTATCCGGCCAACCGCTCTGCCTGACCGGCCGGTCAGCCTCAGTGGCATCCTCCTGCCCGAGCTCACGGGGAATGGGCGGCGTTTGCGCGCCGAGCGCGTCCGCGGGCCCGAGGCCGTGCTCCAGCTCCTGGGCGCGGCACGCATCGCCGGTTGGCGTGACCCCGGCCAGCAGCAACGTTTCTTCCGGGCGATGGTGGCATTGGCCCGAGAGGTGCCGCTGTGGCGCGTGAGTGTGCCGTGGACCTCACCTCTGGGAGCGGTGCCTCCCGCCGAGCTGCTAGGAGCGCTCGAGCGCGCCGGCGGCCGGTGACCGTTGGGCACCGTCGCCCGGTGGCGGAGCGAGCGGCGGAGCGAGCTGCTTTCCCGTCCGCTTTGACTGCTGGGCCAACCATTTTGACTGCTGGGCCAACCATGCAGCTTGGAGCAGCAAAAAGCTCGGGGCGGCCGGTAGGTCGCTCAGCCATTCCGCCCTCAGCTTTTCGGGGTCCACGAGCTGGTCGTCCACACCGCTGCCGTCCCACCCCTCGGCGAAGCTGCGGGCCGTGGCGGTGAAATAAGCCGTGTTGAAGATCGGTTTGCTCCGCCTTTCGAGAAGCGCCTGAGGGAGCAAGTCCTGCGCCATGAACTTCATCGCCTGTGTACGGGTGGCGAAGCCGTACCTGCCCCCGCAGCGCGCCAGCGAGGCGACAAAACCTCGGTCCAGCAACGGGTCCAGGTGGAGCACGTCGTGGTCGGCGGCGATGATGGCCACGTTGTGTGAGTGGGCGGCGATAACGCGGCGCCCGAGGAACCAGCGCAGGCTCTCCCCCCACTGCAGCGGCTCGTTGCCGTCGGACAGAGCCATTTCGCGGGCTACGCGCCGGGCTGGCCCGGGCCGCAACCAGCTGGCGCAGGGGAGCGTTTTTGAGTACTCGTACCACAGCAACAACGAGCGCGCCGGCCTCGGAGCCACGTTGCGAATGATGGCTTTGAGAGTGCGCCGCCGGCGGAGCCGCCCTGGCGACTCGATAGCGAAGCGGACGAAGCTCGCCCGGCGTTCGCCGAACACCTCGTCCCCGCCTTCGCCGGTGAGGCGTGAACCACCCTGGGCGAGCCCGAGCGATTCGGTCAGTACGTACAGCGGGGCCGGGAACAGGAGCCCGTACCGGCGCAAGAACGACTGCGCCCGCTCGCCGACGATGTCGAGCTCCCCGGTGAGCCCCGCCACCTCCCAGTCGGGCAAGCGAAGGTGGCGCACGACCATCTCCTGCCATTCGTCTTCTTTGCTTGCCGGGTCTGAGAGGAAGCGCCTTGTCCGGGGGACAGGGAGCGGGAGACCTTCGCGCCGGGCGAGGCTGGTAGCCACGGCGAGGACCAACGACGAGTCCCGCCCGCCCGAAAAGTCGACCAAGCAGGGCGGCCGTTGCAGGGCGGGGAGGACCACCGTCTCGAGCGCCTGACGAGGAGCCGGCGGCGCCGGCCCATGCCACAACGGCGCATCGTTTGGTCCCCGGGCCGACCCGAACAGCCAACCTGTGGCCACCTCGAGTGGCGTCGGCCGGATGACGTCAAGCCTGGGTCGCGACGAACTTACGCCAGCCAACAACTGGCTCCTCCTGGCGCCGCTACCGCCGCTGGAGAGGACCCGCAGGCGCTCAACAGGCCCGAAGTGGACGGGCCGAGGGTTATTGCCTACGGGGTCGAAGTGGTCTCGATCTCCCCGTGGACGGTGTCATACATCCCGTCAGAAAACGGGTGGTGAGTCGAACCTTTGGTGAGCTCGCTCAACGTCCCCACCAGACGGATGCTTGCCTTCTTGTATGGTTCCCGCATACCGGACATTTTGACGTCCCTCAGAGCGCATGTCAAGGT
>JBOGGK010000159.1:0-14854 GCA_050744045.1 Acidimicrobiales bacterium
TTGTCACCCTCGGCTTCGGCGAGATCATCCAGAACATCGTCAACAACCTCAGCCAGACCGGTGGCCCCGAGGGCATCTACGGGATCCCACCGCTCAAGTTGCCGGGATTGGCTATCACCACCACCACCGGGTACTACGACGTCTTTTTGGTGCTCGTCATCATCTTCGTCGCGGCCAGCATCCGGATCCGCAAGTCGCGGCTCGGCCGGGCGTGGCTCGCGATCCGCGAAGACGAGGACACCGCCCAGGCCATGGGCATCAAAGTCCGCCGCTACAAGCTGTACGCCTACATGGCAGGCAGCGTGCTCGGCTCCATCACCGGGTCCCTCTACGGCCCCGCCTTCGTCGCCATCGCCCCGCCGAGCTTCGGTTTCAGCGAGTCCCTGCTCGTCGTGATGGCGGTCTCGATCGGCGGGATGGGCAGCATCTGGGGGGCGCTGCTCGGGGCGGGCTTCGTGATCGCCTTCCCGGAGGTCTTCCGCCAGTTCGCCCAGGCCCGCCTGCTCGTGTTCGGCATTGCCCTGGTGGCGATCATGGTGCTGCGCCCCCAAGGTATCTGGCCCGAGACGGGCCTGGGCCTGCGGAGGTTGGCCGGGGCGCTCTACCGGCACGCCCAGGACCTTGCCAGCCGCGCCTTGCACCTGCGCTCGGGGGAGGAACTGCCTTGACGGCCCTGATCGAGGTGGACCAGCTCTCGCTCAGGTTCGGGGGCTTGGAAGCGCTCAGCGGGATCAGCCTGCAGATCCCCGACCGCTCGCTGTTCGCCATCATCGGGCCCAACGGCGCCGGCAAGACCTCGTTCTTCAACTGCCTCACCGGTTACTACCGGCCCAGCGGCGGCTCGGTACGCCTTGACGGCCGGGACATCACCAGGATGGCGGTCCCCGAGGTGGCGGCGCTGGGGGTGCGGCGGACGTTCCAAAACGTGCGGCTGTTCCCCCGTCTCTCCGCCCTCGAGAACGTCCTGGCCGGCGCCCACCTACGGAGCCCGGCCAGCTTGGTGCCCATCCTGGTCGGCACGCGCCGCGTGCGCGAACGGGAGCGGGCGCTGGCCGAGGAGGCCCGGCACTGGCTCGGTTACGTGGGCCTCTCCAGCCGGGCCGGCGCCCTTGCGGCCGACCTCCCTTACGGCATGCGCAAGCGGCTGGAGGTAGCCCGGGCGCTCATAGGGCAGCCGAGGGCCCTGCTGCTCGACGAGCCTGCCGCTGGGGTGAGCTCGGTGGAGCGCGACGAACTGGCCGACGTGATCCGGCGGACCTGGCGCAGCGGGGTGACCGTGGTGATGATCGAGCACGACGTGGAGCTCGTGATGCAGCTGGCCGGTGCCGTTGCCGTGCTCGACCGCGGCAGGCTCCTGACGGTGGGCGACCCCGGGACGGTCCGCAACGATCCCCGCGTCGTGGAGGCCTACATGGGCAGGCGCCAGCGATGAGCATCCTGGAAATCAGCGACATGAGCGTTTTTTACGGTCCTGTGCGGGGTGTGTCCGAAGTCGACCTGGTCGTCGGGGACAGCGAGATCGTCGCCCTGCTGGGGGCCAACGGTGCGGGCAAGAGCACGGTGCTCAAGGCCATCTCCGGCCTGGCGAAGCCGCGTTCGGGCGTGATCAGGTTCCATGGCCGCGACCTGCGCCGAGTGCGGGCGTCGGCCCGGGTGCGCATAGGCCTCGTACACGTGCCCGAGGGGCGACGTATCTTCCCCTCTCTCACCGTGCGCGAAAACCTGGAGCTGGCGGCGTTCGGCTTCGGCGGCCAGCGTTCGGAGCGCCGTGGGAAGCTGGACAGTGTCGTCGGCCGCTTCCCGCTCCTGCGCCCCCACCTGCCCAAGCTGGCCGGGATGCTCTCGGGCGGGGAGCAGCAGGTCCTGGCCATCGCCCGGGCCATGATGGCCGAGCCCAAGCTGCTCATGGTGGACGAGCCTTCGCTCGGCCTGGCCCCCCAGATGGTGGAGTCGGTGTACGACGTTTTGGCCCAGATAGCGGGGGACGGCACCGCGGTGTTGCTCGTCGAGCAAAATGTCACGCTGGCGTTCGAGATATCGCACCGGGCCTACGTGCTCCAACAGGGCCAGGTGGTCTTGTCGGGCCCGAGCACCGAACTGGCCGACGACCCCAGGGTGGTCGCCGCCTACCTGGGCGAAGGCCCGGCGATGGCCCGGACGGGGGAAGGGTGAGGCCCGAAGAGGCGGGGCCCGCCCTCGGGACATGCACCAACCCGGGCTGCCCAGGCCCCGGGACGGAGCTCGTTGCCGTGGACGCCCACGCCGGGGGGGAGCCCGGCCGGGTCGTCGTAGGCGGCGTCACCGACGTACCCGGGGCGACCATGTACGAAAAGATGCGCCACATCGCCACCTACCACGACGACCTCCGCCTCCGGATGCTGCGTGAGCCTCGCGGGTACCCGGCGGCCAACTGCAACTTGCTGCTGGCCCCGACGGTCCCCGCGGCAGCCGCCGGCTTCGTCATCATGGAGCAGGTCGAGTACCCGCCCATGTCGGGCACGAACACGATCTGCGTAGCCACCGTCCTGGTCGACCAGCACATGGTGGAAGTGACCGAGCCGCTCACCAGGTTCGCCCTCGAGGCTCCCGCCGGGCTGGTCCAGGTCGAGGTGCAGGTGGAGGGCGGCCGCGCCAAGGCGGTGACTTTCGAGAACGTGCCTGCGTTCGCAATGGCACTGGACGCCCCCGTCGAGGTCCCTGGCCTCGGGCCGCTCCGGGTCGACCTTGCCTACGGCGGCATGATCTACGTGCTCGCCGACGCCGCCCGCCTCGGGTTCGCGCTCACGCCCGACGAAGCCGGCGACATCGTCAGCACCGGCGAGCGCATCAAGGCGGCGGCCCGCGAGCAGCTGCCCCAGTCGCACCCGGGCCAACCCGGCGTCGTGGGGCCGACGATCGCCTGCCTTTTCGGCCCCCCGCGGGGGCCTCACGCCGACCAGCGCAACGCCGTGGTCGTCTCCACCGGCACCGGGGACCGGGCCCGGCCGGGCACGTGGGCAGGCGTGCTCGACCGCTCCCCCTGCGGCACCGCCACCTGCGCCCGCATGGCCGTGCTCTACAGGCGGGGAGAGCTCGCCCTGGGCGAGGAGCTCCGCAACGAGGGCCTCTTGGGCACCGTTTTCACCGGCCGGCTGGTGGCAGAGGCCGCGGTCGGGGGCCGGCCGGCGGTTGTACCCACCATCACCGGGTCGGCCTGGACCACTGGTTACACCCGTTACGTCCTCGACCCCGACGACCCGTTCCCCGAGGGCTTCACGGTCGCCGACATCTGGCGTGGCACCACGTGAAGGGCACTTCGACAGATGTCGCAACGACGGTCCGCCAAGTTGGAGCCATGTCTGCCGCCCGGCGTGGGCCCAGCCTCTAGCCTGTGCGCTGCCGCCTGGAAAAATGTTTGCCCGAGGGGGATGAATGAGCTCCGACCAACCACGTTTCCCCGGTGTCTACGTAGCCACCTCGACACCGTTCCGCCCCGACGGGGGCCTCGACGTCGACGCCTTCCAGTCGCATTGCTCCCACCTGGCCGAGGCGGGGGTCACAGGGCTGGTCCCGGTCGGGTCCCTCGGCGAGTACGAGGCGCTCAGCGACGACGAACGTGCCCTGGTCGTCAAGTCGGCCATGGACAGCGCCGGCAAGCTGGTCGACGTGGTCCCCGGGGTTTCGGCCAAGTCCGGGCCCGAAGCGCGGCGTTGGGCCGAGCACGCCGCCCAGTGCGGCTGCCGGGCGATCATGTGCCTGCCGCCGACCTCGCACGCCCCGACCGCCGACGAAGTCGTGGCCCACTTCCAAGAGGTGGCAAAGGTTGGCCTGCCTATCATCGCTTACAACAACCCCTTCTCGACCAGGGTAGACCTGAAGCCGGCGCTGCTCGGCCGCCTGGCCGAGGTCGAACAGGTCGTCGCGGTCAAGGAGTTTTCCCAGGATGTCCGGCGCATCGCCGCCATCCGCCAAAGCGCGCCCGGCCTCGAGATCATCTGCGGTTGCGACGACACCTTTGTAGAGGCGATGCTCATGGGCGCAACGGGGTGGATCGCCGGCTTCGCCAACGCTTTCCCCCGCCAGTCGGTCGAGCTCTACCAGCTTTGCACGAGGCAGCGATGGGAAGAGGCGACCGAGCGCTACTTGGCTTTCCTGCCGCTGCTGCGCTGGGACGCCGACCCCCGTTTCGTCCAGGCGATCAAGATCGCGCAGGAACAAGTGGGATGGTACGGCGGGCCGGTCCGGCTACCGCGCCTGCCCCTCCCCGCCCCGGAGGCAGAGGAGGTGCGCTCGGCGGTACGGCGTTACCTCGCCACGACGCCATGAGGTCCCGCCTCGTCGTGAACGCCGTGGACAGCCACACCGAGGGCATGCCGACGCGGGTGGTGACTTCGGGGGTGGGCGAGCTCCCCGGCACCACGATGGCCGCCCGCCGCCAGTACATCATGAACGAGCGCGAAGACCTGCGTACGCTCTTGATGCACGAGCCCCGCGGCCACGGCGCCATGTCGGGCACCATCCTCCAGCAGCCCACCCGGCCCGACGCCGACGTCGGCGTGGTCTTCATCGAAGTCTCGGGATGCCTGCCGATGTGCGGGCATGGGACCATCGGCACGGCCACGGTGCTCGTCGAGACGGGGATGGTCCCGGTGAAAGAACCCGTGACGGTGGTACGTTTTGACACCCCGGCCGGCCTTGTCGAGGCGTCGGTCGAGGTCGAAGGGGGCCGGGCCAAGGGGGTCACCATCCGCAACGTCCCCTCCTACCTGCACCTGCGCGATGCCACCGTGAAGGTGCCCGGGACCGGCGAAGTGCTCCTCGACCTCGCCTGGGGCGGCAACTTCTACGCCCTGGTCCCGGCGGCCTCGGTCGGGCTGGCCGTGAAGCCGTCCCTCCACGACGAGCTTGTCAGGACCGGCCTCGCCGTGATGGCCGCGGTCAACGAGCAGCTCTGCTTCGCCCACCCCGAACAACCATCGATCGACACCTGCCGCCACGTCGTCTTCACCGAGCCGGGCGACGGGGACGTCTCGGGCCGCGCCGCAGTCGCCATCCATCCCGGGTGGCTCGACCGCTCGCCGTGCGGCACGGGGACGTGCGCCCGCATGGCCCAGCTCTACGCCCGGGGAAAGCTAGGCCTCGACGAGGACTACGTGCATGCTTCGGTCCTCGGGACCCGTTTCGTCGGCCGGCTCCTCGACACCACGTCCGTCGGCGGCTTCGACGCCGTCGTGCCAACCGTGCGGGGCAGAGCGTGGATCACGGGCTTGGCCAGCTACCTGCTCGACCCCGAGGACCCCTTCCCGGCCGGGTTCCTGCTCGGGCGAAAGGACCAGGGGTAGCGGCCAGGGAACTGCCCCGCCACGCCGAGGTCGTCGTGGTGGGCGCGGGCATCGTGGGAGCAGCCATCGCCGCCCGGCTGGCGACAGCCGGGGTGGAGGTCTGCCTCCTCGACCGGTCGGGGCCGGCCGCGGGGGCCAGCTCGTCGGGGGAAGGCAACATCCTTGTGTCCGACAAGTTGCCCGGTCCCGAGCTGTCCCTGGCCGTACGGAGCCTGGCGCTCTGGCGAGAGCTGGCGTCCCGGGGCGGCGAGCAGTTCGAGTTCGAGGCCAAGGGGGGGCTCGTCGTCGCCCGCGACCGGGCGGAGCTGGAAGGGCTCCAGGCGCTCGCCCTCTCTCAGCGCCAGTCCGGGGTGAGCGCCGAGGTCCTGGCCGGCGACGACCTTCGGGACGTGGAGCCCGCCCTTTCCCCTCACCTCACCGGGGGCGTGTACTACGAAGCCGACTGCCAGGTGCAACCCATGCTCGCGGTCGCCTTTCACGTCGCTGACGCCGTGGCGCACGGAGCCTGCGCCGTGGCGGGAGCAGAGGTGGTCTCGGCCGACCACGCCCCCGGCGGGGCCATCAGGGCACTGCGCACCACCAAAGGGGCGATAGGGGTCGGGCGGTGGGCAGTGAACGCCGCCGGCCCGTGGGCGGGCGAGCTTGCCCGCAGGCTCGGCGCCGGAGTTGCCGTGCTCCCCCGGAGGGGCCACGTGCTCGTCACCGAACCTCTGCCCCCCCTGGTCCGCCACAAGGTCTACGGAGCCGGTTACGTGGGCTCGGTCCACGCAAGTGGCCCGCGCTGGACGTGCTCGCCCGTCGTCGAGGCGACCAAGAGCGGCACGGTCCTGATCGGCTCCTCCCGGGAGCTCGCCGGCTTCTCCGGGCAGCTCGACGCCGAGATCGTCGCCGAGCTCGCGGCCCGGGCAACCGCCCTCTTCCCGGGCCTGGGCGGCGCCCGTTTGATGCGGGCGTACGTCGGGTTCCGCCCCGCCACGCCCGACCGGCTACCGATCATCGGCCCCGACCCTGGCGTCGGCGCTCTGCTCCATGCCACCGGCCACGAGGGAGCAGGGATCGGGCTCGCCGAAGTGACCGCCGAGCTGGTCGAGGCCCTCGTCGTCGGGGCCCCCCCGCCGGTGGACCTGGCGCCGTTCGCCCCCGGGCGTTTCGAGGACGCTGCAGAGGCCCCGGCGGAAGGCACCGCCGAGGTGGCCGCGGAAGGCCCCGCCGAGGTGGCCGTCGGTCCGGCGCCGCGCCCAGAGCCGGTCGCAGCCGGAGCGGGGCGACCACCACGCCTTGCTCCCCGGGGTGGCCGGGGCCTTCACGGCCGGCCCCGGCCGGCGCCGTCCCCAACCCGGGTGCACTTCCGCTTCGACGGCCGCGACTTCACCGCGCCCGCCGGTTCGACGGTCGCCGGCGCCCTGCTGGCCAACGGGCAGTACTCCTGGGGCCTGACCCGCTCGGGCGCCCAGCCAAGAGGGCTGTTCTGCGGGATCGGTACCTGCTTCGACTGCCTGGTGGACCTGAACGGCGCGAGGGCGGTGCGGGCCTGCCTGGCCCCTCTGCACGACAACGACGAGGTCCGCACGTCCGGGCGGGTCGGCGGGACCTGCCCCGTCCCCGGGCGGGCGCCGGCTCCGGGGGACTTCGCTACCGAGCGCGACCATGGTTGACGCCGCCTTAGTGGTCGTCGGCGCCGGCCCGGCCGGCATGGCCGCCGCCACGTCGGCGGCCCGCAGGGGCGCGCTGGTCACCGTCGTGGACTCGTCCCCCCGCCTCGGCGGCCAGTACTTCCGCCAATCTTCGGTGGGCGCAGGTGCGTCGTCCCCGGCCGGGCCCCGCCTCCCGCGGCGCTTCCGCCCCCTGGCCACCAACGCACGGGTGGAGCTGAAGCTCGGCTGCAGCGTCTGGTCCGCCTACCGAGACGGCGGCCGGTTCTCGCTCCACCTGGACGACGAAGAGGCCACCGTCCTGAGAGCGCCCGCGGTCGTCCTGGCTACCGGTGCTTCTGAACTGGTGCTCCCTTTCCCCGGATGGGAGCTCCCAGGGGTGGCCACGGCCGGCGCCGCTCAGGCCCTGCTCAAGTCCCAGCACGTCAGCATCGGTGAACGAGTGGTGGTGGCAGGAACAGGGCCGTTCCTGCTGCCCGTGGCGTCCAGCCTCGCCCGAGCCGGGGCCAGGGTGGTGGTGGTGGAGGCGGCACCGGCGCGGTCGTGGCCCCAGGCGCTGGCAGGGGTGGCCGGCCACCCGGCCAAGCTGGCCGAGGCCATCGGCTACCTGTCCGTGCTCGCCCGCCACCGCGCCCGTTTCCTCCTTGGGCACGCGGTGGTCGGCTGCGAAGGCAGGGGGTCGGTCGAAAGGGCCGTGCTCAACCGGCTCGGCCCCGGCTGGCAGCCGCTCAGCGGGACGGCCAAGACCCTCGAGGCGGACGCCGTTTGCGTCTCCTACGGTTTCGTCCCCCGCCTGGAAGTGGCACTCCAGTTGGGCGCAAGCACCTTGGCCCGCCCTGACCACCCGGGTGTGCAGGTGGCCTGCGACGCCAACATGGGCACTTCGGTCCCGGGCTTGTTCGCCTGCGGGGAACTTGCCGGCGTCGCAGGCGCCGAGGTCGCCGAGCTGGAAGGCCACCTAGCGGGTGAGGCGGGCGCGGCCTACCTGGGGCTGGGCGCCAGCGTTGCCGCGGCAGGCGAGCACCGCCGGCTGGGCCGCCGCCTCGGGCGCGCCCGCGACTTCGCCGGCGCCCTCGAGCGGCTCTACCCCCTCGGGGAGGCCTGGACTGGTTGGCTGCAAGCGTCCACCGTTTTTTGCCGCTGCGAGCAGTCCACCTGGGGGGCCGTCAAGGCCGCCGTCGCCGGCGGGGCCTCTACCGTCCGAGAGGTACGCAACCTCACCAGTTGCGGGATGGGGTACTGCCAGGGGCGCACCTGCGGGCCGGCTCTGCAGCTGGCCCTCTCCTCGCTCAGCGGCCGGCGCCTGGACGAGGTCGGGCACCTGCACAGGCGCCCCGTGGCCGTCCCCGTCCCTCTGGCCCGTCTCGCCGCCCCTGGCCCCTAGCGCCCGGGCCCCTAGCGCCCGGCCCCTAACGCGCTGCGCCCCAGGCAGTGCCGGTCTAGATTGTGGGCACCGACCGAGAGGGGGCCTCTTTTGGCTTCAGACCTGCAGCTGCTGGTGGACCGGCTTTCCGTGCAGCTCGGGTCAGCGACCGTGCTGGAGGACCACGAGCAACGGACCGTGGTCTATTCACGCCAAGCGGGGCCGATCGACTCGGTGCGGCGCGACTCGATACTGCACCGGGCGACCTCCCCCGAAGTTATGGCCTGGTTCCGCAACTTCGGGATCCTCGAAGCTCGGGGCCCGCTGCGCATACCCGCCTATCCCGAGATGGGCATCCTTGCCCGGATCTGCGCCCCTGCCTGGTACCGGGACCGCCTGCTCGGCTTCCTCTGGCTGATCGACGACGGGCGGGCCGGGGATGGAGAGGTTAGCGAGATCGCCAGGGCGGCAGAGCACGCCGCCCTGGTCCTGTACGAAGAACGGCTGTCCCAGCGCCTGGTCGTGCAGGCGCTCGCTCACCTGTTGTCCCCCTCCGAGGCGCTCCGCGACGCCGCCGCCGCCCAGCTCGTCGACCAAGCCCTGCTGCGCAACGACGAACCAACGGCCGTCGTGGTCGTGCAACCCTTGCCGCCCAACAACGACGTCAGCGCCACCGTCGTCGAAGAGGCGCTCCTGGACGTGGGCTGGGAGGCCCCGACAGGGAGCCTGCTCCGCCTCGCCGGCCCAGGCCACGGCATCCTCCTGGTCAAGCTGGCGAGCGTCGACGACGACGCCCTCGCTGTATCGATGGCGGCAACGGCTCGCGACAGCCTCGGCCGCCGCCTAGGGGAGCGCCCGGGGCCGCCGGCGCGCCCAGGGCCGCGCCCGGGGCCGGTGCCGCACGCCGTGGCCGCCGTGGGCGACCCCCAGCGGGACATACTGCGGGCGGTGTCGTCGTACCGCCAGGCCCGCCTGGCGGCCAAGGTGGCGAGCGCCATACCCAACCTGGGCACCGTCGTGCGGTGGCGTGACCTGGGGGCGTTCCGCGCCCTGGCGCAACTGCCCAACCGGGAGGCGCTCGAGTCCTCGGTCGACCCGAGGGTGGCCGCGCTGCTCCGCAGCGGCGACAACGCTGTGGTCAGCACGCTCGAGACCTACCTGGACCTCGGCGGCGACGCCAAGGCGACGGCGGAGCAACTGCACCTGCACCGGGGGACCCTGTACTACCGCTTGGACAAGGCCCAGCGCATCTCCGGCATCGACGTGCGCAACGGGTACGACCGCCTGGCCGTGCACCTCGGCCTGAAGCTGGCCCGGCTGGCCGGCCCCAACGGCGAACGGGCGCCCGGTGCCGGCCTGGTGCCTCTCCCGTCAGGCCCGGCAGCCCCCATCTACGCGCACGAGGCAGCCGGGGGCGACGAGAGGGTGAGCCAGCTCCCGCTCGTGGCCGACGCCTCCTGACGTTTGTCGGTCCAGGCCGGTCATCATCGGGTTGGTCGTGTTGGCGTCGGCCTTCATCGTCGTGGCCAACATCGTGATCGACGTCGTCTACAGCTTCTTGGGCCCACGGGCCCGCATGCACTGAAGAAAAAGGAGAGGGAAGTGCCAGAGCGACCAGTCGGCAAGGGCGGCGCTGCCGCTGCCGCGCCGAGCGTCCCCCAGTGGCCCTTCGTGTCCGCTGACGGCAAGTTGGGTGGCTTCGTACGCGTGGCCCGCAGAGGTGCCTGGAGCGGTAGTACGCGGGGAAATGACGAGGGGATCTACGTGGGGCCCCTGGACGGCGTGCCCCAGCGCTTGAGCTGCCGGCCACCGAGCGCTCCACCGGCCCTCGACTCCTCCGGGAGACGGCTGCTGCTTTCCCACGAAGTGGGCGACGACGTGTCGCGCATCTCGCTCGCCCGCCTCGGCACCACCCATCGCAACCTCTCCCCACTGGCGGAGATCCCAGGTTCGGTCCAGCAGTTGTGCTGGGACGAGCAGTCGGGTCGCGCCCTCGCCTTAGCGGCCGAGCCGGGCGCCGACACCGCCTCGCTCACCTCGGGCCGGCGCCGCCCCCACCGGGCGCTGGGCCCGGAAGTGGACGGCGACCCTACGGGGCCGCAACGGGTCTGGTCGGTCAGCCTGGCCACTGGCCGAGCAGCGCCCGTCGGCCCACCCAGCGTCTCCATCTGGGAAATGGCGCTCTTCCCCGACGCTTCTTTGGCTTGCGTGTGCTCCTCCGAACCAGGCGAGGCGGGCTGGTACCGCTCGTTCATCGCCCGCCTGGACCTCGCTACCGGCGCCTTGCAGCGGCTTTTCTCACCCGAGTGGCAGGTGGCCGGGGTGTCGGTAGCCCACGACGGCGAGCGGCTGGCGTTCGTCGAAGGCTGGGCGAGCGACCGGGGGCTCGTCGCCGGCCGCGTCGTGGTGCTGAGGCGCGACGGGGGCGTGGAGCGCCCTGGCGAGGACCCCCCCGCCGATGCCACCTGGGTGCAGTGGGACCGTCACGGCCGGCTGTTCTTCGCCGGGTGGCAGGACCTCGGGACCTGCTGGGGTTATGTCCGCCCGGGAGGGGGCGGCCCGTCCCACTACGTCCCGGCCGCCCTCGTGGGCTCACCGTGGCGGCCTTCGCTCGCCATCTCCGCCGGGGGCGAGGTCGTGCTGGCGTGCCGGTCCGACGAGACGACGCCACCGGAGGTCGTGACCCTGGTCGAAGAAAACTACAAGGTCTGGGCGGGTGCAACCCAGGGCCCAGGGCCGGGACTTTCGGTGGTGGAGGGCGCCTGGGCCGGCGCGGGTGGAGAAGAGATCCACGGGATCTTGCTGCTCCCCACCTCCAGGTCAGCAGACGAGGGCAACGCCGCCTCCCTCGTCGTGGTGCCCCATGGGGGGCCGACGATCGCCTACCACCACGCGTTCGACCCCGCTCGGGCCAACTTGCTGCTGGACGAAGGGTTCTCCGTCCTGTTGCCCAATCCGAGAGGAAGCGTGGGCCGGGGAGCGAGCTTCGCTCGGGCCAACCATGGCGACCCAGGGGGGAAAGAGCTGGAGGACGTCATGGCGGGGGCCAGCTGGGCCGCTGGCAGCGGGATGGCCCCCGAGGGAAAGCCTGCGGTGATGGGCTCGAGCTACGGCGGTTACCTTTCGGCCCTCGCCGCCACCACCCGGAGCGACCAGGTCGCCGCCGCAGTAGTGGGGGCGGGCATCTCCGACATCGCCAGCTGCCGCCATACCTGCAACAACGCACCCTTTTACGACCTGCTCCTCGGTGGCCTCCCAGCGGAGCCGGGGGTGGCCAGGCTATGCGTAGCACGCTCGGCGGTGTTCCGCGCCGGTGTGCGGCCGGCGCCCGCGCTCATAGTGCACGGCCAGGAGGACCGCTGCGTGCCTGTGGCCCAGGCCCACGAGCTGTTCAATGCCCTACGCGCCGCCGGGGGGGAGGTGGAGCTCGCCACCTACCCCCGCGAGGGCCACCAGCTGAGCGAGCCCGACCACCTCGCCGACTACTGGGCCCGAGTCATCCGCTGGCTCTCGTCGCACCGCTCGGCGGCCGGGGCGGGCATGGGGAGACGGCCGTGACCGCGCCCCCGGCTTCGGGCCCGCCCCCGGCCTTGGGCCCCTCCCCGGCCTTGGGCCCGCCCCCGGCCTTGGCCCGCGCACCGGCTTTGGCCCGGCCACCGGCCCGCATCGAGCGGATGGCGGTCTACGCCTACACGCTCACCTACGCCCACGGCACCTACGTGATGTCGGGGGACCGCACGGTCACCACGCTCGAGAGCACGGTGGTGGCGCTGCGGGCGGCCGACGGGACGACCGGCTACGGCGAGGTCTGCCCCCTCGGCACCACGTACCTGCCGTCGTCGGCAGCCGGGGCCCAGGCGGCGCTGCGCCAGCTGGCCGGCGCGGTCGTCGGCCAGGACGCGGCAAACCTGGGCCGCTTGTACGCAGCCATGGACGCCAACTTGGCCGGCCACGGCTATGCCAAGAGCGCGGTCGACATCGCGGCGTTCGACCTTTTCGGCAAGCTGAGCGGCACCCCTGTGGCCGAGCTCCTGGGAGGCCGCCAGGTCAGCGCCATCCCGCTGTACATAGCCGTACCGCTGGGGCCGCCCGAGGAGATGGTGAGCTTCGTGCTCGCCCAAAAGGCAGCGGGGATCAGTCGTTTCCAGCTCAAGGTCGGCTCCGACCCCGAGAGCGACGCGGCGCGGGTAGGGGCCGTGGTCGAAGCGACCGGCCCCGGCGACACGATCGTCGCCGACGCCAACGGGGGTTGGCGCCTGTCCGAGGCGGTCCATGCAGTCGGGCTCCTGGAGGGGCTCCCGCGCCTGCGGGTCGAGCAACCGTGCCCGTCGTTCGAGCAATGCCTGCAAGTGCGGCGGCGGACGTCGTTGCCCATGGTCCTGGACGAAGTCGTCGTGGACGCCCAAGCCCTGGTACGGGCGGCCAGCCAGGGCGTCGCCGAGGGCATCAACTTGAAGATCAGCCGGGTGGGCGGGCTCTCCCGTGCCCGGCTGATGCGAGACCTGTGCGCCGAGCTCGGGATCGCTTTGACGATCGAAGACACCTGGGGCGGCGACCTGTGCACCGCCGCAGTCGCCCACCTGGCTGGGTCCGCATCACCCTCGGTGCTCTACGCGGCGTCGTTCATGAACGACTGGTCCCTCGAGCACGTCGCCGGCTACCAGCCGCGCTCGGCCGGCGGGACCGGCCCGGTGCCGGAGGGGGCCGGGCTCGGCATCGAGGTCGATGAGAGCCAGCTGGGGGAACCGCTCTACGAGGTGCCGGCCTGAGCGCGTCGGTCTGGCCGGCTCTCATTGCGTGACTACGCAGGGCACGTCGAAGGGGTCGTAGCTGGTACAAATGCTTACCGGGTCGCCGAAGATGCCGACCGAGGGCAGGGCGCGGCCCTGGAAGTCGAACAACGTCTGGTTGTCCGAAGACGTGCCGGGGGGGTTGGCCCCGGGTGCCCAGGAGACGCCGGGGAGCCATTCCGGCTCCCAGTAAAACAGGCCGGCGCCCAAGCCGTCGGGGACGTTGGCCAGGATCGACAGCTCGTCGTTCACGAACGAGAGCTGGCCTCCCGGGTCAGCAGGGTAACCATCGACCTCTTGGCTCGCCTGCCAGAACGAGTTGCCGAGGGCATCCCCGTTGGCCAGGGTCCAGGCGTACTCGGTCTCGGCTATCACCACCGGCTTGGCGAACTTGGCGGCGAGGTTGTCCACCGTCGCCCTCATGCCCGAAAGCGTCCCCTGGTAAGCCGGGTAATAGGAAAGAGCGATGACGTCGAAAGGGACCCCGTAGGACTCGAGCTGAGAGTAGAAGTACTGCGACTTCACGGTGTCGTCAGCCCCGTACGGGGTTTCACCTCCCCCGAGGTCGGTATGGACTGCGACCAGCAGCTGGTGCCCGCGTGGGTTGCCGGCCCGGGCACCGGCGATGCCGGCCTTCAGTAGCTGGGTGAAGTTCCCCCAGCCGGTGGCGCTGGCGTTGCCCGCCCAGCTGAGGCCGCCCACACCGGGACCGGCGCAGCCGAAGTCGGGGCCGGGCGGGTTTGACGAGTACGACCACAGCATGCCGTTGGTCACCTCGTTGCCGACCGACACCATGTCTACGGGCGTCCGCCGGGCAGCGAAGGCGGAGATCACCTGCTGGGTGTACGACCGGACCTTGGTGGTCAACCCGCTCAGGGTGTCGGGCCACCCCGCCGGGATGCACTGCTTGCCCGGGTCGGCCCAGAAGTCGGAGTAATGGATGTCCAAGAAGATCTTCATGCCTGCACGCTCGGCCGTCTTGGCCAAGGCGAGGTCGGTCGCCAGGTCGCTGTAGCCTGCGGGCGGGTCAACCCACAGGCGCAGGCGGAGCCAGTTCGCCCCGTTTTCGTGCATGATGTCGATGGGGTTGGCAGCCACGCCGCCGTCGGTGAAGACTGCTCCTGCGGCAAGCTCGTTCGAGGTGAAGGACATGTCAACGCCGAGCATCATGCCCGCCCCGGCGCGGTCAGGCCCGAACAGGCGCAGCTCGCCAATGCACACCGGTGCGCTGCCGCTGTCCCAGACCGTCAACTGCGCGTAGCGCGCCGGCTCCGTGGCCGGCAAGCCGGGGCGCGCAGGAGCCGCCGGGCTGCCGCCCTCCCTGCCCAGGCCGAGGCGAGGATAATGGCAAGGACGATCATGGCCGTCACCTGCACCATCCCGAAGTACGCCATGCGTTCGACCGCGCTCCAGAACTGGCCGTTGCCGACTACGTTGCGGTAGTTGAACAGCCCCACGAAGCCGCCCGTTTGAGGCGAACGCAGGCTCAGCACTACCGAGTAGACGAAGGGCGCCAGGAAAAAGGCCGCGTACAAGGCGAGGAACGGGGTGGTCATCGCCAACCCCGCCCGGCCCCGGGCGCTCAAAGTGCCCCGGTGGCCGGGCCGCGGGGCTGACCGGTCCCCGTTGGTCGCCAGTCCGAAGCCGCCGCCCCTCGGGGTGGTCAGCGTCGGCTGTGTAGAGGTTGGCACCGGTCCTCCGCTCCTCGAGCACGGGCCCTACCCGGCC
>JBOGGK010000160.1:0-11134 GCA_050744045.1 Acidimicrobiales bacterium
GCCCCCCCTGAGAGGCTTGCGACGCGAGGAGTTGCGCTAGCCCTTCTTCGTCTCCCAGAAGATCCGGTCGATCTCCGCGATCTGGCGCAACAGGTCGTCGGCTACGGCGATGTCGAGCGAGTGCTTGGCTTCGCCCGCCGCCTTGGTCGCTTTCCAGAAAAGCTCATGCAGCTCGGGGTACTTCTCCAGGTGGGCCGGCTTGAAATAATCGGTCCACAGCACCCAGAGGTGGTGCTTCACGAGCTCTGCCCGCTGCTCCTTGATCAGGACGGCACGGGTGCGGAAAACGTCGTCGTTGGAGGCGTGGTACTTCTCCACAATGGCCTTCACCGAGTCGGCCTCGACCCTTGCCTGCACCGGGTCGTAAACGCCGCACGGGAGGTCGCAATGAGCATGAGCGGGCCGAGGCGGGCTCACCCGGTCGGCCAGGACCAGCAAACGTGCCAGCAAGGTCATTGAAAAAGCTCCTTCTCGCGTCTTTCAGGGTGTTTTAGCGTGCTCGTTGTGCTAAGGCTACGTCCCATGGGCCGCAGCCCAAGGACACGTTATAGGCCCGGGGCGGCCAAACGGCTCGTCGCCTGGGGGACGGGTGCCTTCGGCCTGGCCTTGGCGCTTTGGTGGCCCCTGCGCCACTTCCGGCGGGTCGCGGTCGTGGGGGCCAGCATGGAGCCGGCGCTGCAGGCGGGGGACCGGCTGGTCCTCCGGCGGGCTGCCTCGGTGTCTGCCGGCGACATAGTGGCGGCCCGGGACCCCCGACCACCGGGCCGCATCGTGCTGAAAAGGATAGGGTCGGTCGGCAGCCAGGGCCTGTGGCTGGTGGGCGACAACGCGGCGGAGAGCACGGACAGCCGCCACTTCGGCCCGGTGCCCGAGGACGCCCTCGAGGGTAAGGCAATATACCGTTACGCGCCTCCGGCCCGCGCCGGGAGGCTGGGGCCCGCTGCGCCGAAGCCACCTGGCCGAAGGGCTGGTCGCTCAGCCGGCTCGGCGCGCTCAGCCGACAGGTAGCAACCACTTGGCCAGGTAGTTGTCCCGCTTCTCCGCCCAGTCTTCGGCGGTTATGGCGAAACGGACGTGGTCTTCCCACACCCCGTTTATCTCGAGGTAACGCCGCGCCGTGCCCTCGTTGCGCAGCCCGAGCTTCTCCGCCACCCGCAGGCTCGGCTGGTTACGGGGGATTATCGAGACCTGCAGCCGGTGCAGCATGAGGTCCTCGAAGGCAAAGCGGGCCATGACGACGAAAGCTTCGGGGGTGTAGCCGTGGCCAGCTACGGCCTCGTCCACCCAGTAGCCGACATAGGCGTTCTGGAAAGGGCCGCGTTGCACCGAGGAGATGTTGATCTCCCCGGCAAAACGGCGCTCGACGAAGGTCCCGAAGCCGTAGCCGGTGCCGAGCTCGCGCTCGCGGTAGCGGGCGTTGCAGCGGGCGGCAAAGGAACGCTTGTCCACGGTCGGGTCCGGCTGGCCCGGCAGCGGTCGCGGCTCCCACTTGACCAACCAGTCCCGAGAGCGCTGGCGCACCTCGCTCCAGGCGTCGAAGTCCTGCGCGACGAGCGGCCTGAGCAGCACCCGCCGGCCGCGCAGCTCGGGGTACACCGACCCATGGCCCCAGCTCATCGTCGGGAATGCTAGCTGGCGGCCCCGGCTGCGGGCTCGGCCAGGGCCAGCTCCGACACCAGCCCGTCGAGGATATCGGACTCGGAGACCAGGCACTCCTCGAAGCCGAAAGCGGCCATCAACGTGGACAGCACGACCGTCCCCCCGACGACGAAGGGGGCCCTCGCCGCCTCGATACCTGGCAGCTCGGCCCGCCGCGCCGCCGGCTCGGCCGCCAAACGCCGGAGCGCTCCCTCCACCGCCGGCCGGGTGAGGCGGTAATGGTGCACTGCCTGGCGACGGTAGGTCGAGAGGCCCTGGTCGAAGCAGGCCAGGGCCGCTACCGTGCCGGCCAAGCCGACCAGCGCCCTCGCCGCGCTCAGTTCGGGCACGTCAGCCCGGACCTGGTCGAACTGGCCGGCCAACCATTGCTGCGCCGCCGCCAGCTCCCCCTCCGCCGGCGGGTCATGGGCCAGGAAGCGTTCGGTCACCCGCACGCAACCGAGGTCGAGGGAGCGGGCGGCGAAAGGCTCAGGCCCGACCACGAGCTCGGTGGAGCCACCCCCGATGTCGGCGACGAGCCACGGGCCCGTCCCCGCGCCCAGCTCCGCAGTGGCTCCCCGGAACGAAAGCAGTGCCTCTTCTTCCCCACTGAGCAGCCTGAGCCGGGCCCCTACGACCGTCTCCGCTGAGCAGGAAAAGGACTCCCGGTTGCTGGCGTCGCGCAGCGCAGAAGTCCCGACCATCGTCGCCGCGCCGACACCGTGGCGGTCCATCAGCTCCCGGTACTGTCTCAGCACCTCGAGGGCCCGCTCCACGGCAGGCCGAGCCAGCGCCCCGGTGGCGTCAACGCCCTTGCCGAGGCCGGTGATCTTCGCCAGGCGCAGCAGCGTCGCCCCGCCGGCATCTTTTATCAGCAAGCGAGTCGACAGGGTACCGCAGTCGACGGCGGCATAGCTGCCCATGGGCTAACCGGGGCCTGAGCCAGGAGCGGGGGCGGGGGCGGGGCGGGAAAGCTGCTCGGCCACCCAGCGCCCGACGGGGTCATCGCCCCCGGCCAGGGACCACGCGTAATGGGCATGCAGGCATTTCACGCCCCGCCTGGTACCCCCGACCCCGCCCGACGGGCGCGGGCCCGTCCAGCTGGGGGGTAGGGCGGCATCGCGCTCTGCGGCATAGCGCCGATGCGCGCGCTCGAGCTCGGCCGGGTCGACCGCGGCTTCGGCTGCCCGCACGCCGCCGGCGGCCTCGAGGCGGTCCACCGCCAAGCACGACCGCTTGCCGACCAGCCAGTAGCGGGTCGGCATCGGCGTCCCGTCGTCGAACAAGGGGGCGTTACGGATCACGACGGGTGCACCTTCCTCGTCGCGGACAACGACCTCGAACCGCCCGCGCGGGGGCCGCCCGAGGAGCCCGGCGAGAGTGCTCAGGGGTGGGGGCCGTTCATAGGTGGTCCCAGAATTCTAGGGACGAGTACCACGGATGGTGCTCGGCCTTGGCGGGCACCACCTCGGTGGGCCGGGCGGGCGAGGGGAGCACCATGAAGGCCTGCTGGCCGGGCATCACGAGGCCGTACTGCTGGCGGGCGATCCGTTCTATGGTGCTGTCTTTTTGTAGCGCCGTCCGCTCTGCCGCCAACTTGGCGTTCTCGTTCCTCAGCACCGACAAGGCGTGCTCGGACAGGGCAATGGCGTGCTTCTGGTCGAGGTAGGTGCGCGTGGGGACGGCGAAAAGGTACATGGCCCCGAGCAGGGCCACCAAGCCCAATGCCATCTTGACGGCCAAACGCATTACCGCCCTCGTCGTTACTGGAGTGACAGATGTGACTGGAGTGACCAGAGAGCTTAGCCTATCGCCCGCCTGCTACCCGAGCGCAGCCTCGGTGGCCTTGACCTCTTCCCAGAGCCGGTCCGCCGCCGCCGGGGCGAGGCGGACGAGGTCGAGGCCTCTCGACTCCGCCAGGGCTTCCACCGACTCGAAGCGCCGGCGGAACTTGGCGGTTGCTTCTCGCAGCGCCGCCTCGGGGTCGAGCTTCAGGTGGCGGGCCACGTTGACCACGGCGAAAAGAAGGTCGCCCAGCTCTTCGCCCGCGCCAGGCGCAGTTTTTGCACCCTCGGGCCCCGCACCCGCTGCCGCCCCGAGCACGGCCGCGAGCTCGCCCAGCTCCTCGGCCACCTTGTCCATCGGCCCTGCGGCACTGTCCCAGTCGAAGCCCACCGACGCTGCCCTCACCTGGACCTTGTGCGCATACAAAAGCGCCGGCAGGCTGCGGGGGACGCCGTCCATGGCACCGGACCGCCCCCTTTCCCCGCGCTTGATCTGTTCCCAGTTCCGGACCACGTCTTCGGGTGTTTTGGCGTCGACGTCGCCGAAAACGTGGGGATGGCGCGAAACCAACTTGTCGTGCACGGCCCGGGCCACGTCGGCCAGGGAGAACTCACCCTCCTCGGCGGCCAGGACCGAGTGGAAAACGACCTGGAACAACACGTCACCAAGCTCTTCTTCGAGGTGCTCGTAACCCACCGCCCCACCCGGCTCCAGCTCCTCGATCGCCTCGAGAGCTTCGTAAGACTCCTCGATCAGGTAGCGGGTGAGGCTCTGGTGGGTCTGCTGGCGGTCCCAGGGGCAGCGGGCACGCAGCGTCCGGGCCAGCTCTTCCAGGGCTACCATCTCGGGGGCGAAGGCGACCCCGAGCCCGGGCACCCACAAGCTCGTCAGGTGGTCGGCCGCCACCACGCGGTCGAGTTCTTCCCAGGGGACCTCGCTGACCGCCTCGTCGTCCAAGCCCAGGTGCCGCAGCACGGTCACCACCGCCTCCGGACGAGGGAGCGCGTCGAGAGCGGCGCCTATGGCGAGCTTCACCTCGGAGAGCACCAGGGGAGAGTCGCACTGGGCCACCAGGAACGGCCCCCGGGCGCCCGCCGCCTGGGCGGCAAAACGGTGCCCGTCGACGATGCGCACGCCCGCGGACAGGGGGTCGACCCCGAGGCGTTCGTAGGCGAGGTCGGCGAAAGAGACCCCGGGAAGGACCTTGGTCACTACCCGCTCGTCCGCCCTCAGCAACTCGACGCTGCGTTCGGCCACCGACGGCGACCCGGGCACGGCGTACACCACCTCCCCCTCGGCCGCCGCCGAGGAGACCAGGGCCTCGACGATCCCTGCGTAGACCTCCTCCAGGGTGGCCGACGCCTCGTAGAGGTGGTCGAAACTGCGTGCCCCCTTGGGCGCCGCGTCGGCCAGGCCGGCCGACGGGTGACGGGAGGTCCGCAGCCAGCACACCGCCGCCTGCTCGAGAGCTTCCAGGGCTTCTCGGGTGACGAGGCCTGGGCGACCGGGGCCGAGGCCGACGACGCTCACGCGGCCCGGGCGGGCCACCCTAGGCCGACTCGCCCGGAGGCAGGACCTGGGGAGGGTAGGGCGAGGGGAGAGTGGTGGCCCACGACCCGTAAGCCGGGTTGATGTGGACGTCCGCCGCCTTCAAGATGGCGGTCACCTTGGTGTCGCCCGTGGGTGGCTGCTGGCTGCCGCCGTGCACCGAGACCGCCTCGATGTCCCCCGCCACCTGGTCACTGTAGGGGATGACGGTGCGGGAGAGCACCTCGACCACCCGGTAGCCGTAGTTCTCGGCCAGCACGGTGTCGGTCCCCGGCGCCAGGGCGCTCACCCGAGCGCGAAAGCCCGCGGGCTGATCGATCAGCTGCCCGGGGGCGAGGCAGTAGCGGCCGCTGCCGGTGACGGGCGTGGCCACAGGCCTGGCCGGGTGGCCGGTCATGGCCCTGGCAACTTGTTGGGCTTCCCGCTTGCTGGCCGCCATGTCGACCCCGTCGGGGCTCGCCACCGAGACGTCGGCCGTGTTGAGGCAGACCTTGGACCAGAAGTACGACTTGTGGAGGCGGTAGAAGCTCTTGTCCTGGCTGGCGTCGGTCACGGTCCCGTCGACCGCCGCCCGGTCGGCGTCCTGGCTCGCCGCCCCGGCCCTCGCCACCGGCGGCAACTGCAGCCACTGGGTGGGGTCGGACGCGTACTCACTGGCCCAGGCAGCAGCCACCTGGAGGGCCGAAGGCAGCTTCGCCCGCCGATGCAGGTACTGGTGGACCGCCACGGCCGTGACCATGTTTGACAGCTCCTGCGAGGTCCAGTACATCCCGTACACGCCGGGCCCGGTACCGCTGCCTTCGACCGTGTAGGCGGGCACCTGCTGGCCCTGGGAGGCGGCCTGCGCCGCCTGGTCGGCGAAGCTCTGGTCCTCCGCCTTCACGTAGGTCGGGATACTGGACCACCACTTCAACTGGTGGTCCAGTTGCTGGATGGAGATGGCCTGTCCGTTGACACTGGCGGCCTCAGGGGCGGTGCTGCAGCCCGAGAGCGCCCCACCGGCCGCCCCGGCGAAGGCCACGGCGGCGAGCGCGAGCCCGGCGCGGGAGAGGCGGGGCCGCCTGCGACCGGCGCGCTGGCTGAGAAAAGTCGAGTGTCCCACGGCCATGGTCATGTTAGTGGTCCCCCGGTGCGGGCGGGAGCCGGTACCGGGCTCAGCCGTGGCTCAGCCGGCAGGCGGGGGCACTAGTGCCCGCAGCAGTTGGACCAGGGCGGCGGCCGGGTCCGGGCTCTTGCGCAATGGCCCCACCAGTTGGGCCTGGTCCTGCTTGTAGACGGTACCAGGCCACACCCGCCCGAGGCGCACCTGCTCGCTCACCCGCAAGGTGAGGGGCGAGACGCGGGCGGTGAAGCCACCGGGAGGCGTGCCGATCCCCCCGCTCACGACCGAGATCTCTCTCACCCCGAGGCGGGCGCACTCGGCTCGCAGTTGGGCGATCGACAGCAGGGCCTGGGCGGGCTCGGGCAGGGGGCCGTAACGGTCTTCCCATTCCTCGCGGACGTCACCCACCTCTTGCTCGGTCGTGAGGGTCGCCAGCCTGCGGTAGGCCTCGAGGCGGAGGTCTTCACGCTCCACGTAGTCCTGCGGCAGGTTGGCCGTCATCGGGAGGTCGAGGCGGATCTCGGCCGGTTCCTTTAGCACTTCGCCCTTGAGCTCGGCCACCGCTTCGCTCACCATCTGTACGTATAGGTCGTAGCCCACGGCGGCGATGTGACCCGATTGATCGGCGCCCAAGAGATTGCCCGCGCCCCGGATCTCGAGGTCCCGCATGGCGATCTTGAAGCCCGAGCCGAGCTCGGTGTGCTCGCCGATGGTGCGGAGCCGTTCGTAGGCTTCCTCGGTCAGCCTGCGGTCCGGCGGGTAGAACAAATAGGCGTAGGCCCGCTGCCCGGCCCGGCCCACCCGGCCCCGCAGCTGGTGCAGTTGGCCCAGGCCAAGCATGTCGGCCCGGTCGATCACCAAGGTGTTGACGGTAGGCATGTCGATGCCGGACTCGATGATCGTGGTGCAGACCAGGACGTCGTAGCGGCCCTCCCAGAAGTCGAGCACTACCCGCTCCAACGAGCCCTCGTCCATCTGCCCGTTGGCGATGGCGACGCGCGCCTCGGGCACGAGCTCGCGCAACCTGGCTGCAACCTTGTCGATGTCATAGACGCGGTGGTGGACAAAAAAGACCTGCCCCTCTCGCAACAGCTCGCGCCGCACCGCTTCGGCGACGGCCCGCTCGTCGTAGTCGCCCACGTAGGTGAGGATGGGGCGCCGCTCGGCCGGCGGGGTGGTTATGAGCGAGAGGTCGCGCAGGCCAGTCAAGGACATCTCGAGGGTGCGGGGTATGGGCGACGCGGTCATGGTCAGCACGTCCACGCTGGTGCTCAACCTCTTTATCGCTTCCTTGTGGGTGACCCCGAAGCGCTGCTCCTCGTCGATGACGAGCAGGCCCAGGTCCTTCCACTTCACCTCCCCGCCGAGCAGCTTGTGGGTGCCGATCACTACGTCGACCGAGCCGTCGGCCATGCCGTCGGTAACCGCCCGGGACTCGGCGGGGGTCAAGAAGCGTGAGAGCATTTCCACCCGCACCGGGTAACTGGCGAAGCGGTCGCCGAAGGTCTGGAGGTGTTGAGCGGCGAGCAGCGTGGTCGGCACCAGCACGGCTACCTGCTTGCCGTCCTGGACCGCCTTGAAGGCGGCCCGGATAGCCACCTCGGTCTTGCCGAAGCCGACGTCGCCGCACACCAGGCGGTCCATCGGGGCGGGGGCCTCCATGTCGGCTTTCACGTCGTCGATCGCTTTGCGCTGGTCCGGGGTCTCGTTGTAGGGAAACGCCTCTTCCAGCTCGGCCTGCCAGGGGGTGTCGGGGCTGAAGGCGTGCCCGGGGGTGGTGGCGCGCTTTTGGTAGAGGGCGACGAGCTCCTGGGCTATCTCGCGCACCGCCCTGCGGACCCGGGCCTTGGTCTTGTTCCATTCGCTGCCGTTCAGGCGCGACAGCGCCGGGGCCTCGCCCCCGGTGTAAGGCCTGAGCGCGTCCACCTGGTCGGAAGGGACGTACAACTTGTCGCCGTCGCGGTACTCGAGCACGAGGTAGTCCCGTTCCACCTCGGCGATCGAGCGCTTCACCATGCCCCCGAACCGGGCCACGCCGTGCTGGAAGTGCACTACGTAATCACCGGCCTTCATGTCGTCGAAGAACGTGGGCACGGCCGCCGCTCGGGGCCGGGCCACCCGGTGGGGACGCCGGCGGCCGGTGAGGTCGCCCTCGGCCAGGACCGCCATCTCGAGGGCCGGGTAGACGAAGCCTCGTTCGATAGGCGCCACCACGACGCGGACGCCGCCGGCGGTCCCGGGCACACCCACCTCCTCGACCACCGGGGCGATGAAGCCCTCCCCCTGCAGGGCCGAGGACAGCCTCTCGGCGCTGGCTTGGTTGTCCGCTCCCACGGCCAAGCTCCAGCGTTTGGCGCTGAGGTCGCGCAGCTGGGCGAGGAGACGCTCGTTGCCCCCGGTGACCGGGTCCCAGCCCGAGGTGGTGATGGCCGCGCTGGTGGGCCCCTCCGGGACCGGGGTCAGCATGGACACCGAGGCCCCCGTTACCGACAGGAGCCGCTCGAAGCCGAGGTGGAGGCGGGGGAAGCTTCGGCCCTCGGCCCCCCAGGTGGTGGCGAGGGCGCCGGCCAGGTCGGCTTCCTCCTCGGCGATCTCGACCGCTCTTTCACGCACCCGCCTCGGTTCCACCACCAGGACCTTGGCGTGGTCGGGGAGGAGGTCGACCAGCAAGTGCTCGTCCTGGGTAAGCCATGGCAACCACGACTCCATGCCGTCGAAGGTGAGGCCCTCGGCCAGGCGTTCCCACGTCTCCCGGCCCCAGGCCTCGCTGCCCTGGAGCAGGCGGGCGCGCTCGCGCACCTCCGGGGTGGGGAGCAGCTCCCGGCAGCCGAAGATGACCACCTCGCCGAGGTCGGCCGTCGAACGCTGGTCGCTCACGGAAAAGCGTGTGAGGCGGTCCACTTCGTCCCCCCACAGGTCGACCCGGACCGGTGCCGCCGCCGTCGAGGGGAACACGTCCACGATCGAACCCCGGACCGCCAGTTCCCCCCGGTGCTCGACCTGGTACTCCCGGCGGTAACCGAGCCGGGCCAGGTCGGTAACGAGCCGGTCGAGGTCCACTTGCCCGCCCCGGGCCACCTGGACCGGCTCGATGTCCTCGACATGGGGCCCCAGGCGCTGGAGCAGGGCGCGCACCGGCGAGACGATGACGGCAGGCACCCCGGCGCCCCCTGTGCCCACGCCTCCGCCCCCTGGCCCGTCGCCGGCGCCTCCGGCAGCGACGTCGCGCAGGCGGCGGAGGCGCCACATGAGCTCCAGGCGCCGCCCCATGGTCTCGGGCGCCGGGCTCACCCGCTCGAAAGGCAGCGTCTCCCAGGCCGGGAAGACGGCGACCTGGTCCTCGCCCAGCCACACGCCGACCTCGCGCGCCAGGCGCTCGGAAGCTGAAGCGCTGGGCACCGCCACCACTACCGGGCGGCGAGCACCACGCTGGGCAACCGCTGCGGTGACGAAGGCCAGCGCCGCCTCGCTCACCGCCACCGTGCGCTCGGCCCCGGCTACGAGGGCGGCCAGGTTGGGGTCCCGGTTGGCCGGGGCAAGCAGGCCGCCCAGCGGCGTCAGGCCGGCCGGGGGGCGCCGGGCCGGTCTGGGGCCGGCCGGGGGTAGCGGCGGCGGGTCAGCCTTGGCGGCGAGGCGTTTGTGGTTCTCTACAACTGGCATCTGGAGGGACGTTCCTTTACCGGCCTATGGGCCATTCAACTGGTCAGAGGGAGCGGGGCGAGAGTTGAACTCGTTCTGGGCCGCCGCGGCGCCCTCGGAAAGGACCGCCTCGACTGCGTCAGCGGCCGTCGCCACGGCGACCTCGAGCTTCCGCCGCTCGAGGCGGCTCGGCACAGAAAGGACGTGGTCAACGCCCCCTTCCCTCCCGCCAGGGGGTTTGCCGATGCCTATCCGCACCCGCAGGAACTCGTCCGTGCGCAACCACGCCCTGATCGAGCGGAGCCCGTTATGGCCGGCCAGGCCACCCCCGACCTTGACCCTCACTGCGCCCAAGGGCAAGTCGAGCTCGTCGTGGACCACGACCAGGCTCGCCATGTCGCAAACCTTGAAGCGCCGGACGAGGCGGACCAAAGAACGCCCGGAGTCGTTCATGAAGGTCTGGGGAAAGGCCAAGGCCAGGCGCTTGTCCCCCACCCGCACTTCGGCTACCAGGGCGAGCTCCTTGCCCCGGCGGAGCCGCCCGCCGTAGCGCTCGGCCAGGAGGGCGACGACATCGGCCCCCACATTGTGGCGGGTCCGCGCGTAACGCACCCCCGGGTTGCCGAGGCCAACCGCCAAAAGGTCGGCACTGGCAGTGCCCTCTTGCTTGCTCGCCCCGAACAGGCTGGCTCAGCCCTCCTCTTGGGCCGCGCCAGCCTCGGCCGCCCCGACCTCGGTGGCACCCGCCTCGCCCGCCGCCGGCGCCTCGGCCTCGACTTCCTCGACCACGCGGGCGGCAGCGGCTACGACCACCGGCTCCTCGGGGTCCACTTCGGTCGTGACCCCCTCGGGCAGGTGCAGATCCCGCACCCTGATGGCCGACCCGATTTCGAGCTGGGTCACGTCCACGGTGATCTCCTGAGGTATGCGCTCGGGGGTGGCCCGTATGGTGAGCGAGCTCAATGGGTGCTCGATCACCCCCCGCTCGAGCTCGACCCGGGTTGCCGTGCCCAACACGACCACCGGCACCTCGGCGCTCACGACCTCGTCGCTGCGCACCACTTGGAAGTCGACGTGGGCCACCGTCCTCTTGACGGGGTGGCGCTGGAGTTGGCGGGCTAGCACCATGTGAGTAGACCCTCCCGCTTCGAGGGTCAGGACCTGGTTGAGCCCGTGGGCGGAAAGGGCAGCCCGGAGGTCTCTGGCCCCGACCGAGACCGAGAGGGGCTCCATGCCGTGGCCGTAGACGACCGCGGGGACGCGCCCGGCGTGGCGCAAGCGCCGGGAGGCGCTCGACCCGGTCGGGCGGCCAAGTTGGGCTACCAGCTTCGTCTCTGCCATTCGTTCGCTCGCTCCGCTCGTGGGTGAACGTCCCCTTGCGGGGAGCCAAAGGCCTGTAAGAAGGAAGGACTACATGATAGC
>JBOGGK010000161.1:0-1886 GCA_050744045.1 Acidimicrobiales bacterium
AGCTTCAGATCCACTTCTTGGTCGAGGCCATCACTGCCCGCTCGGAGGACACCGGGGCGGCTACCGGCGCCGACGAGCTCGGCGGGATCCCCCTCGGCACCGAGGGTACCAAGACCGGGGGAGTGGCCAGGGTTTCGCCTCGTTCGACGCTCGGCGCCGGGGCCAAGGCGACGTTCATAGTGGACACCGCCAACTTGCATTTTTTCGATCCCGACACCGGCCTGGCGATCTGGAACTGACAGCAGGGCGCGCTGGCCTCCCTGCGCTCAACCATCCTCAGCCCCCAGGGCGTAGTTCCGTCTTGCGCGCCGCGGTGTGACGTCTTCGCGCTCAGGTCCCTCTGGGTGTGCCAGGAGGATCAGCCTCCCCCGGGTGCCAGGAGGAGGCCCGGCAGTTCAGCCATGTCCTTGAAGACGGCGCCCGCGGTGCCGAGGTCCCCAGCCGGAGTGCGGGCGGCAAAGCCAAAAGCGGTCATGCCCGCGGCGACGGCGGCCTGGACACCGACTTTGGAGTCCTCCACTACCGCGCACCGCTCCGGTTCTACGGTCATCGAACTAGCTGCCAATAGGAAAAGGTCGGGTGCCGGCTTCCCCCGAGCGACATCCTCCGCCCCCCACCAGCGGCCAGCGAAACGCTCTGCCAGCCCGGCCGTCTCCAAGGCGAACAGGATGCGCCGGCGACGGCCCGAAGAGGCCAGGCAGTATGCCAGGTGGGCCTCGTCCAAGCGGTCCAGGACTGCTTCGATACCGGGCACGGGCTTCAGGCGGCCGGCCATCAACCCGAGCAGCTTTTCGGTGAACGAGCCCTCGAACCCGGCCGCCAAGGGCTTCTGGAACCGTCCCTCGACCAGTGCCCGGGCCCGGGCCAGCGTGCTTCCCTTGAGCCATTCGTCGCATTCTCGGGGCGTCACCGGGTACCCGGCGGCGACGAGGGTCTCGGACATGGCTTGGGCAGCGAGGGGTTCGCTGTCCACCACCACTCCGTCGTTATCGAATATCACGAGGTCGAAGCGTCGCCGCGGGAGCCCTGCCACCCAACCGAAGTTAGCCAGCGGTGGGAAGCCACCTCAACCGTGCCCAGGGTCCCGTCCAGCCGGCGGCGGGGCCCTACACTCTGCTCTATGGCACGAGAGGGAGGCCTGCTCCTCTATGGCAACAGAGGACGGCCTGCGACTACCACAAAGGACGGCCAGTAGCTATGACGACCGAGGACGACCTGAGACGCTGCAGGCAGGCGGCAGCGGCGCTGGCGGGGGTGGCGGCCACGCGCGCCCGGCAAGTTACGGAGCAGTTGCTGGGGTCGCGGGGCAATGTAAAGTCGCGGGGCAAGGTAAAACAGGACGCCAGGCACAGGGCGGAGGCGTTCGTCGAGGATGGTAGGCGCACCGCCGCCGACCTGGTGAGCGTGCTGCGCCGGGAGGCCACGACCTTCCTGCGCGACCTTGAGCACCTAGAGCAAGGGCTGCGGCCGGATGGCGGCGAGCCCGCTCGACCCGGTGCCGGTCGCGTGCCCGTGGCCGACGACGGCCCCCCCGTGCCTGCCGGCGTCCCTGGTCCCGGCGGTATCCCAACGCCTGGTGCGGTCCCGACCCGCGGCAGTACCCCCAAACCCGGTGGTATCCCTGCCCCCGGCACCGCGATCAAGGTCCCCGGCGCCACCAAGGTCCCAAGGGCGCGCAAGGTGCCCGTCGCCAAAGTCCCCGCTGCGACCAAGGCGCCTGCGGCGAAGGCACGCAGCAGCGTCGCCCAGGCGCCGGGCGGCACAAAGGTCCCCGGTGCCAAAAAGGCGCCGGAGCCAGGCAAGGCCGGCGGGGCCCGCAAGGCGGCGGGTGCCAAGGCCGGTGGGGCCCGCAAGGCGGCGGGGGCCAAGGCCGGCGGGGCCAAGGC
>JBOGGK010000162.1:0-1747 GCA_050744045.1 Acidimicrobiales bacterium
TCGTCCCACCAGCCGTCGAGCACCGAACAGTTGAGGGCCCCGTTGAGGGCCGCCTTCTGGCCGCTGGTGCCGCTCGCCTCCATCGGCCGGCGGGGGTTGTTGAGCCAGACGTCGCAGCCCTGGAGGAGGGTGCGGGCGACCGCGATGTCATAATCTTCGATGAAGGCGACCCGGTGGCGCACCTCGGGGTCCCGGGCGAACTGGACGATCTGGCGGATCATCTCCTTGCCCAGGTCGTCGGCGGGGTGGGCCTTGCCGGCGAAGACCAGCTGCACGGGCCGGCGGCTGTCGAGGAGCAGCGCCTTCAACCGCTCCGGTTGGGAAAGCAGCAGGGTGGCCCGCTTGTAGGAGGCGAAGCGGCGGGCGAAACCGATCGTGAGCAAGGTCGGGTCGAGCGCCTCGTCAGCCCAGGCGGCGTCGATGGGCGAGACGCCCTTTTCGACCAGCGACGACTTGAGCCGCCCCCGGACGAAGTTCACGAGCGCCTCCTTGCCCTGCTCGCGCGCCCGCCACAGCTCGTCGTCCCGAGCCTCGCACACCCGTTCCCAGTCCGCGGGGCCGGCGTCTTCCCACGACGGGTTGACGTACTTGGTGAACAGGTCGTTCATCCCCGCCGAGATCCAGGTCCGCCCGTGGACCCCATTGGTCACCGAGGTGATCGGGACCTCTTCGACGGGCACGGCCGGGAACAGCTGCTGGAACATCGAGCGGCTCGTGTGCCCGTGCAGGTCGGACACACCGTTCGACATGCTGGCCAGGCGCAGGCCCATTACCGCCATGTTGAACGGGGCGTCCTCGGGCTCTCCTGGCACGTGGCCGAGCGCCATCAGGTCCGCGACGCCCACCCCGCACTCTTGCGCCCAGCCCGAGAAGTACTTCTCCATGAGCTCGGCCGGGAAGCGGTCGATGCCCGCGGGCACGGGGGTGTGGGTGGTGAAGATGGTCCCCGCCCGGGTGGCCTCGACCGCCTCGGGGAAACTGAGCTCGCGGCGGGTCACCAGTTGGCGGATGCGCTCGAGGCCGAGGAAGCCGGCGTGGCCCTCGTTGGAGTGGAAGATCTGCGCTTCTTCGTGGACCGCCTCCAAAGCGCGGACCCCACCGATGCCGAGCAGGATCTCCTGGCGCAGCCGGTGCTCGGTGCCCCCCCCGTAGAGGCGGTCGGTGACGTTGCGGAGATCTTCGGGGTTGTCTTCGACGTTCGCATCGAGCAGGTACAGCTTTACCCGCCCGATCGCCGCCGCCCATATCCGGGCGGTGAGGACCTGGCCGGCCAGATCCACGGTGACCCGGGCCCCTTCGACCGCGGTCAGCGCAATGGCGTCGGGGTCCATGACGGGGTAGCGCTCTTCCTGCCAGCCCTCGGCGTTCAGGCGTTGGCGGAAGTACCCCTCTCGGTAGAGCAAGCCAACGCCGGCCATGGGCACCCCCAGGCTGCTGGCCGCCTTCAGGTGGTCGCCGGCCAGGACGCCGAGGCCCCCGGAATATTGCGGGAGGGCCTCCGCGATCCCGAACTCGGGCGAGAAGTAGGCCACCTTGGCCAGCGCCGAGCGGCCCCGGTCCTGGAACCAGCGGTGGACCGTCATGTAGCGGCGCAGGTCGGCGTGGATCTCCCCCACGAAAGAGACGAATGCGCTGTCCTTCGCCAGCGCCTCCAGGCGCTCCCTGGCCACGAGTGAGAGCACCTGGACCGGGTCGTGCTGGGTCTCTTCCCACAGGTGAGGGTCCACCCACCTGATCAGGTCCCGGG
>JBOGGK010000163.1:0-9093 GCA_050744045.1 Acidimicrobiales bacterium
GGCCCGGGCCGGCAAAGGGGCGGGCAGCTCCCGTGCGATCGTCCTGGGCTGGGTGGAGGACATGGAACGCCTGGTCGCCGCGGCCGACGTGGTAGTGGAGAACGCCGGGGGCCTGACCGCCATGGAAGCCATGGCCTCAGGCGTACCCGTCGTCAGCTACGCGCCCATCGCCGGCCACGGGCGTGCCAACGCGTACGAGATGGACCGAGCCGGGGTCTCGCTCTTCGCCCACCACCCCGCCCAGCTCATCTTTTACCTCGAGGAGCTCTGCCGGGACAGCTCTTGCCGCCACCAGACGGTCGCCGAAGGCCGTGGCATGTTCCGCGCCGACGCCGCCCGGGTGCTGGCGCAATGGGCCAACGCAGGTGACGTGGCGGTGCCCGTGCCCGAGGATGAGGCAGGCTTTACCAGTCCCCGGCCTCCACGCCACCGGCCCCACCCCCAGCCGGTGGCCGTGGGCCCCTCGGGCGCGGCCCGCCCCTAGGGCGGCGCGCGCCAACGCGGCGCTAAAGCCGTCCTGAGGGCGACGAGGACGCGGGCCTTTATGGTTTTGGTGGCCCTCCGATAACGAAGCCGGCCGCGCCCAAGAGATCGCTCGCCACGAGGGGGGCCCTTTCTACCTCCTCTGGACGCGTCTGCGCGCTGGGCACCAGCACAGGCCATGCGCCGGCGGCGAGGGCCGCTTCGACGTCGGCGCCGGTGTCGCCGATCAAAGCACATCGGGAGGGGCTCACACCGAGGCGCTCGGCGGCCCGCCTAACGAGCGCGGCCCGGGGTTTGCGGCACTCGCAGCCGTCTGCAGGCACATGCGGGCAGAACTCCCAGGCGTCCAACCCCCCCAAGAGCTCGTCGGCCCGTTTGTTCACCTCTTTCACCGCCTCCACTGTCAGCAGGCCGCGCCCGATCCCCGACTGGTTGGAGACGACCGCCACCCGCATTCCTGCCGCCCGCAGCGCGGCCACCGCTTCGCGTGCCCCGGTGACCAGCTCCACGTGGCCCGGGTCGGGGTCATAGGGGTGGTCGACTATCAGGGTCCCATCGCGGTCAAACAAGACTGCCTGCAAGCCAAGGCCCGCGCCAAGCTCGCCGCCGGCCCACCTAGGACCGATCGCAAGGCACCCAAAAGAGCTGGCCTTGCCCGTCAGCTCGCCCGCGCCCGGGCGGTAGCCCGGTCATTCGCCTTGCTGACCTCCTTGGCCAGCTCCGTTTTGTTCATTGAAGAGCGTCCCTTTACATCGAGCTTCCGGGCCTTGTTCATGAGGTCCTGCTTGCTTTGCCCGAGCACGTCCACCCCGCCCGTGCTCGTGCCCCCTTTCTTCTCGCGGGCCCTGGGGTCGGCCGAGCGCTGGTCGGACGGGCCTTTGTGGCCCTTGGGCTCCCAGTGGTCACCTACTTTCTCATGAGCGTGCTTGAGCGCCCCGTAGGCCACCCTTTGGGCGCGCTCGCCCGAGCCGTACTGGTCCAGAGCACTGTCGTGGGCCTTGACCCAGGTCCGCTGAGCCTTGCCGCCCGAGCGGGCGATCGTGCTTGGCATGTCCTTTTTACCTGGCATAGGTGCTTACCTACCCCCGCTCAGGAGCGGGCGACACCCGCAGCCCTCGGGGCCAGCCGGCAGCCGGTGCCGGGCGAGGAGGTGTAGCTAGCTGGCAGTCATGGGTACCGATAACAGTTGCAGCGGTCCCCGCAGGGACTGAGGGCTGCCAACGACATGGTGGGCAATGAGCATGCATGACCTTCATGCGCGCTGCCCGTTTATCTCAGGGAGGTACCAAATGGCAAGCAAGTCCGTGATCGAGAGGCTCTTGGAAGACCACCAGGAGGTGCGCCAGATGTTTGCCCGGTTCGAGACCGCCGAGCGTGCCAAGTGGTGGGACATATTCAGCGAGCTCACCAATGGCCTCGTCCGCCACGAGGTGGTCGAGGAGGAGATCGTCTATCCCGAGGTGCGAAAGGAGCTCCCGAAGGGCGACGCGTTGGCGGATGCTCGCATCCACGAACAGTCCGAAGCCGAGGAGCTGCTTGCGACCATGGAAAAGAAAGGGCCCGAGGACACGAACTTCCCGGCCAACTTGACCAAGCTCCGTGCTGCGGTGCTGGCGCACGCCGAGGCTGAAGAGAAGACGGTGTTCGTGCCCCTGTCCAGCGCGGTGAGCCAGGAGCGCCTCGAGCGACTGGGGGACCGCTACGAGAAGGCGAAGTCTTTGGCCCCCACTCACCCCCACCCGAACGCTCCCGACACTCCCCCGGGCAACATGGTGCTTGGCCCGGTGGCGGCGATGGCAGACCGGTTCAGGGACGCGATGCGAAAGGCCTCATGATGGCCGCTGGAGCCATGGCCCGACCTGCCCGAGAGGCCGGCCGCGCCGTCGGGATCCTCTCGCTGGGCGACCTGGCCATGGAGCGTAACGAGCGTTCTGCCTTGGCCGAGATCAGCGGGGCACCGGCGAACAAGTAGGCGTAGCGCTACTTCGGGGCCCAGCGCAAGATGCACCGGGGCCGGCGGTGGCGGCCCGGTGGCCCCGCTGGCAGGCGGGCGGGCGTGTGGCGCGGGGCGGGTATTTGGCGCGGGCGGGTACCTGGCGCGGCAGTAGGGTACGGGCTATGAGCGGCTATGTGGCGCCGGGGATCTTCGAGCTCGATACCCTCCTCGGCGGCTGGGGGCGGGTCACGGCCGGGTACCTCGTCGAGGGAGAGGCGCCGGTGCTGGTGGAAACGGGCAGCCAGAGCTCAGTGCCTGTCGTGCTCGAGGCCCTGGCCAGCCACGGCGTCGGCGCCGCCGACCTGGCGGGCATAGCGCTCACTCATATCCACCTCGACCACGCCGGCGGGGCCGGGGACGTAGCCCGTGCCTTCCCCCGCGCCACCGTCTACGTCCACCCGCGAGGTGCCCGCCACCTGGTCGACCCCGGGCGGCTGATTGCGTCCGCCGCCATCGTGTACGGCGATGCCCTGGACGCCCTTTATGGCCGCTTGCGGCCGGTTGAGCCCGGGCGGGTGAGGTCTCTCGAGGACGGCGAGGCCATAGATCTCGGCGGGGGCCGGCAGTTGACGTGCGTGCACTCCCCCGGCCACGCCAAGCATCACTTGGCCCTGCACGACAGCGCCAGCGGTGTCCTCTTCGTGGGTGACGCAGTCGGGGTGCGGCTACCCGACGCCGGCGTGCTCCGCCCTGCCACCCCGCCAGCCGATTTCGACCTCGCCCAAGCGGTCGACAGCCTGGGGCGCTTCGCTGCCCGCTCGCCGTCGGCGCTTGCTCTGGCCCACTACGGCTTGGTGCCGGGGGACCCTCGCGAGACGTTGGGGGAAGCCGTTGGCGCGGTGCGGGAATGGGCCGGGGTAGCCGAAGCTGCCTGGAAGGTTGGGGCCGACGTGGAAGAGGCGCTGCGCGAGCGCTACGGCCCCGGGATCGAGGCGCTTGCGCCCGAGCAACGCCAGCGGATGGACGCCCTAAACGGGTTGCACAGCAATGCCGAGGGGTTGCGTCAATGGCTGCATCGGACCGGCGGCCCCAGCCCGGCGAGCGGCGTTGGCGAGGTGAGAGCCACGGGTCGGGGCGGCGGGACTGGGGAAGCGGTCGGGGCCAGGAAAGCGGGTGGCCCGGGGGAGGGGAGCACGGCCTAAGGTCAACTGGTACCGAGCCGGGCCACGGGCGAGTACCCGAAGCGGGCGGCCACCAGGCCCTTGACCCCGCCGGGGAAGTTGGCCTCCGCTACCCGTGGCTTGGCCAGCTCGAGCTGGGCACGGGCGCTACCGGCAAACGCGGCAGCGCACTTCTCGGGCTCTGCATTGGCCAGCGCCAAGATGGCGCCGGCGCAGCCGATGCTGCCAGCCATGGCGACGAGCGCCGAAGAACCGACGTAGACCGGGCGGTCCCACCCCTCGACCGTGGCCAGCAGGCGACCAGCGTCGCCGCTCGAGTCCTTGAGCCCGGCCACGGGCAGGTCTGCCAGCACGTCGACCGCGACGCCCGGAGGCGAGACCGTGGGCAAGTGGTAGGCGAGTACTGGCACGCCGCCGGCAGCCCGGGCGACCTTGTCGTAATAGGGCCGGGGGTCGACTGCGCCCAGCGGGGACAGGGCGAGGACGGCATCGGCCCCGGCGTCCACGGCAGCGGCGGTCAAGCGGGCCGCCTGGCCCCCCCATGGCGCCCCCGTACCTGCGAGGAGGGCAACCTCGCCCGAGTCGGGCAGCACTTTGCGCACCGCGGCCAGGATCTCGCTGCGCTCCCCCATCTCCAGGGCCGCTGCTTCGCCGGTGGTCCCTGCCACCAGCACCGCTTTTACGCCCAGTTGAGCGAGGCGCCCCGCCAGTTCTGCCGTGGCCGGCGCATCCAGCTGGCCGTCTTGGCCGAAAAGCGTAACTAGGGCGACGCCCACTCCCTTGAAGACCGGTTCTGGTGCCATGCGACCACTGTAGGCCCTCTCCCGACTGGCGCCCCGAGGTAGAGCGCTGGTCAGCCCAAGTAGCGGTAGAAGAACTTGACGGTCCCCGGGAGGGCTTCAGCGGCGTAGGCGATCGCGTGGAGGCGGCCCGAGAAGACGACGAGCCGGGCCGGGACGTGGTACCAATCGAAGAGCCGGACGAGCCTTTGCGCCTGTGCCAGCGGGACGATCTCGTTGCTGCTGTTGAACAAAAGGGCTGGGGGGTCGTCGCTTCTGACGTAGGGGGTCACCGAAGCCGCGTGCCAACGGGCTGGGCAGGTGGAGTAAGGGCAGCCGACGTAGCGTTCTGCACTGCGGAACAACATGGGGCAGACGGTCAGGCGGGTACGGCAGTACCGCTCGTTGGCGCGCCCGTAGCCGGCGAGGTCCATCGGCGCCGACCAGGTCACGACGGCGGCGACGCGTGTGCCGGCGGAGCAACTGCCGTGTCCCGCCGTAGCCAGTAACAAAGCCAGGTTGCCCCCAGCAGAGGATCCCAGTACGCCGATCCGCCGGGGGTCTATCCCCAGCTTGGCGGCATGGCCGCGCAGGTAAGCGACGGCCTGGCGCAGGTCGCCGACCTCGCCCGGGAAGCCGGGATCCCCGGCCGTCGCCAAGCGGTAGCTGATGTCGAAGGCGAGGAAACCGGAGGAGGCCAGGGCGCGAGCGGCCGGCCTCATGAGGGCGGGGTCGCCGTGCACCCAGGCACCGCCGTGCACCACCACCACGGCGGGGAGGGGGGCGGCGACATTGACCGGGGCGACGATCTCGCCGAGGAGGGGCCTGCCCTGGTCTGCGCCGAATACCACCGTCTGGGAGGTGACCGTGGGGGCCGGCGAGTAGCTGGCGGCGTGGCCGGGAAGTTGCTCCCCGGGGAGGGTACCGCAACTGGTCACGCCCGCCAGTGCCAAAGAGCGGGCACCGGCCGGGTGCGAGAGGGGGCGCGAGTGGGCGGCCGAGGCGCCCAGGAGGCTCGACGCCACAAGACAGGCGAGCACAACCGGCCGGGCGCGCGCGCTGGGCCGGGCGGGAGCGCCGAGGCGGGCGAGCGCGCTAGGGCCCCAGCCAGCTGAGAGCAATAGCCGCGCCGCGGCCCAGTCGGGCCGCGGCGGGTTGCAGCAGGGCGGCCAGAGAGCCAGCGGCGAGCTCCCAGGCCCTGGTGAAGATCGAGTAATAAGCCCACGACGGCGACACCACCGTCTCGTGCAGGGATACGAGGAAGCTGACTACCCCGATGACGGCCAAGGTCAAGCAGACGAGGGGGACCACCGGCCGCGACCGGCCGTCCTCGCCTGTCGCCTCCCCAGGGGGGCGCCGGTACGCCTCCTGGGCCCTGCGCCGCCCGGTCAACCAGACGAGCGACGAGAGCATGAGCGCGACCGGCCACACGAGGTAGAACTGCTCCTCCACCCCGAGGGACCAGAAGTGCTGCAAGGGGGAGGGAGGGAGCGTGGAGTTGAGGTAATTGGCACCCTCCACCGCGAAGCGGTAGTTGGCGCCGTAAAAGACCGCGGCCAGGGCGTCTTGGAGGGCGCGGTGAGCGGCCTCCGGTGTGAGCACGGCCCGAGCGGTGACAGTGGTTGCCACGATGAGCACGGTGGCGGCGGGCAGGATCCTCCTCACCCGACGGGCGTAGAAACCCAGGAAAGAGATCCTCCGCCGGGACTCGAGCTCGTCGGCTAGCTGGCGTGTGGTGAGGAAGCCCGAGATGACAAAGAAAACGTCGACCTCCACGTACCCGCCCCCGACGCCCAACTTGGCGTGGTACAGCACTACGAGCAGGATCGCCACTGCTCGCAGGCCCTGGATGTCGGGACGGAACGACGACTTGTACGGGCGGGGGCCCCGCTCGCCGCCCGTACCCCGTGCCCGGGGAGCGTCTGGCCTAGCAGGGCTTCGGCCCCCTCGATGTGCCGGCGCGGCGTGCAACAGCAACAGGCCTATCCCTAACGCCTCTTTCCCCAGAGGTAGGGACGATTGGTCGTCGGTATGTCCACCCCGCCACGGGTTCGTCACCTTATGACTGGGCGCGGCGTTTGCTTGTCACGATCGTGTAACAATCCGGCCGCCGCTTGCTCGTGCTCCCCGGCGCGGTCAGCTTGCGGCGGCCAGCCCGTCCAAGAAGTCGAGCAGACCCGCCATATAAGTGCCCTGGTCGTCGTACATCGCCAGGTGGCTGCCCTTGTCACAGTAGAGGTAGCGGCCTTTCGCAAGCCGCCCGGCCATCATTTCCATGTGGACTGGGTCCATGGTGTCGTACCGGGCGCCCACGACCAAGGTCGGTACCTCGATGCGAGACAGGTGTTTGACCCGGTCCCAGTGGGCAAGCTTGGCGTCAGCGCTCATGCCCATCTCGCTCGGTCCCTGCATGGGCACGTAGACCTTGGGGTTGATATGGGCGAAGGCCCGCTGCGCCGGGTCCGGCCATTGCGCCGCCGGCATCCGCAACAGGTGGTGCTCGTAGTAGTGGGGGGCCAAGAGCTCCATGTAGCGAGAGCTGCCGGTCTCGCTGGCCGCCTCGAGGGCCTGGATCTCGGCCAGGGCAGCAGGGTCCAACGCCGGCATCAGCACCTGCTCGGCGTAGGCGTTGTAGGCCGGCGCGCTCGCCATCATGTTCGAGATCACCAGCCCACGCAGGTGCTCCTGGTGCGCCAGAGCGTACTCGATGGCGAGGATGCCGCCCCAGGACTGGCCCAGTAGCACGAAATTGCCGCGGTTGAGCCCGAGTGCTTGCCGGACCTGCTCGACTTCATCGACGAAGCGGTCCAGTTCCCAAAGCGACGGCTCGTCGGGCTGGTCGCTCCGCCACGAGCCGAGCTGGTCGTAGTAGTAGTACTCCACGCCCGCCGCCGGGAGGTAGCTATCGAAGGCCTCGAAGTACTCGCTGGTCGCCCCAGGCCCTCCGTGCAGCGGCAGCAACTTGAGGCCGGGGTTGTTCCCCACCCGCTTTGTCCACACGCTAAAGCGGCCGGCTGGCGTATCGATGGGGATGCGCCGGGCGCCACCGGCAAAGCGGTCGTCGCGGCCGGAGTAGTCGAAGTAGTCGAAGTAGTCGGAGCCGTGTACCCCGGTGCCCACGCTGCCTCCCTCCCTTCGGCTCGCGACATTTGCCGGCGCCGTCCCCTGCGCTGGCCGTTACCGGGGCCACCGCCTAGGCACGGCCACTACTGTAGCCAGGGCGGCCAAGAACGGGTGCGCTGGCCCCCGATGTCTGGACGGATTTTGAAGTCACCAATTGCTGGAGTAGCAGTTAGTCAGCTCGCCGTGGCTTCCAACTGGGCCGGCGCTGGCGGGTCAGCCTCGTCAAGCTTCGCACTGCCGCGCACGGGGCCGAGCACCGCTCGACCTAGCATGCCGGCCAGCTCACGGTCACGCGCCTCCAAGACGTGGGAGTACACCCGGAGGGTCACCGATGGGCCCGCATGGCCGAGCCTCCCAGCGACCGTGCGCACGTCGGCGCCTCCGGCGATGGCGGCGGTCGCCGAAAAGTGCCTGAGCTCGTGGAGGTGGCTGGTCAAGCCGAGATTGCTCGCCAAGCGCTCGTACTGGTGCGTGAGGCCATCTGGTAGGCAGGGCTCAGAGCCCTCGGCTGCCCTCGACAGGATGAACGGGTCGTCGACGAGCTGGACGCCGACCGTCTCCGCGTAACGGTCCTGCTCGCCCCGCCGGCGTGTGAGGAAAGTGCCGAGAGCCTCGTCGATGGCGATGTCGCGGCGCTGGTGCGTCTTGGTCGGTTCTTCTGCGACCTGTTTGTTGACAACCGTCAAGGACCGGGCAATGGTCAAGGTCCCCCGCGGCCAGTTGACGTCGCTCCACCGGAGGGCGCACAGCTCTCCCCTACGCGCGCCGGTGATTGCAGCCAGCGCCACCGCTATCGCCAGTACGGTGTCGGTCTTCTCCGCCTCGGCGACCAAGCGCTGGACGTCCGCCAGCGCCGGCGCCGAAGCAGTCGAACGGGCCGGCCGAGGCGCTGTGGCACGGTCGGCCGGGTTGAAAGGCAGGAGCCCCCACTTCACGGCACGCCCGAAAGAAGCATGGACCACCGAATGGTGCTGGTGCACCGACGACCCAGACAAGCCACTTTCGTAGAGCCGCCGGTAGAAGTTGTCGAGGTGGCGCCCGTTGATCTTGTCGATGCGCACGCCACCGAGCGCCGGCTTGATCGCCTTGGCGACGATGCGGCGGTACTCCCTCATCGTGTAGCTCGACCGGTGCGGAGCCATGTCCTCGAGCCATTGGTCGACCAGCTCCCCGAGCGTACCGACCCGCCCGGTTGCCACCTGCTGGCGCTCCACGTCAGCCACCAGCTTGGCGAGCGCCGACTCGGCCTGGCGCTTGGTGCCCTTGAAGTTGCGGCTCACCTGGCGCACCTTGCCTGCCTCGCGCCCGGCGAAGACCCGCAACCGCCAGTGGCCCTCGCTTAGCTCTTGGAGGCTTCCTTTCATGGCCTGCTGGACCTTCCCTCATTGTTGCCTAAATGTTGCCCTAAGACTATCATGAGGTGGTGGCCACTAAGGAAAACTGCTGGTCGGAGAGTGCGCCCCCTGGGATTTGAACCCAGAACCTGCGGATTAAACGTCCGTTGTTCACCGACGTACATAGTTGTTCAAAAACGTCCGTAGTTTCTGGGTTCTTTGTTCGGGGACATTCACCGTTGTACACCGCCGTACGC
>JBOGGK010000164.1:0-9734 GCA_050744045.1 Acidimicrobiales bacterium
CGCCGGCGATCAGCCAGGGATGGCTGAAAGCAGCGGCCAAGGCCTGGGCTGCCGACGCGCCGGGCCATCGAAGCGGTCGACGAGGACGCCTGGGCGCCCATCCCGTACTGGATGGAAGGAGGCGCCGACGTGGCCGAGACGACCTACAAGCCCTTCGGCAGGAAAAAGGAGCTGCGCCTCATAGTGCGCCGGGTGAAGCCCACCCCCGGCACCCAGCTGGCGTTGTTGGCCAACTACGGCTACCACGCTTTCATCACCGACCGGGAGGGCGCCACGATAGAGCTCGAGGCAGGCCACCGCCGCCATGCCGAGGTGGAGCTCGTGATCCGGGACCTGAAAGACGGCCCTTGGGCGCACATGCCATCGGGGCGCTTCGGGGCGAACGCCGCCTGGTTGGCCCTCGGGGCGATAGCCCACAACCTTGCCCGCTGGTCGGCCAGGCTCGGGGGGGTCACCGACCAGGGCGGCCCGATCGCCCTGGCCACACTGCGCCGCCGCTACATCGCAGTCCCGGGCCACCTCTCCCGCTCGGGCCGGCGTACCAAGCTCCACTTCGTGAAAGCCTGGCCCTGGGAAGAGCCGTTCAAGGCTGCCCTCACAGCCCTGCGTGCTGTCGTCCCCCAGCTCGCCTGAACTGCCCCAGCCACCGGCTCGAGCGAGCAGAAAGCCCCAGCGGCTCTAACAGCGCGCTCCCGCCCGCGCCCGCGGCGCGCTCGGAGCCCGCAAGTTTCCTTCAAAACGGGCAAATCGCCTAGAGGCGCCTCTGGCGCCTCCTGCAGGGCCACCTTGCTCGGCTGGTACATGGAGGCGCTCTACCCCTTTCAGGCGCCCCTGAGAGATCGGCTGTCCCCAATCGGTGTTTTCAGGCTTAGGCGGGATGAAAGCGACCGCGGAACGGGGCGGGGGGCGAAAACATGTAGTTGTAGGAGTACGAGCCTCCGGTCAAGTTGCCGGTGAAAGTACCTCCGCCCTGGATGCCAGCGAAGCCTCCCGACCCGGAGAGGAAGCTGAGATGACCCGTGTACGCAATGTTGCCGCCTGACGCCGGTACACCCGACAGGTTGAACTCGGCCAGGTAACCCCCCGTTGCACCGCCCAAACTACACCCGGTGCAGTACTCGAAGCCCTGGGCCTGGAAGGTACCGTCCGAGTGGAGCACAAAAGTGTCCACGTCGGTGAGGGCCCCGGTGAGGCCTCCGGCGTAGGCGCCCCCTGCGACCTGCTCGTACAAGGTGTCGGTGCCGACGACGACCTTGATCGGTGTGAGGGAATTGCTGGTCGTGCTGAAGGTGCCCCTGGCGACACCTGGCCGTGTAGGTGGTGGTGGCGGTGTGGGTGGCGGGGTCACCGGCACAAGGTGGAAGCCCGTCCCGCCGAACAGGGACCCAAGGCCCTCACCGACCGCGGTCCCGGAGGCCGTCGTGGGCAAGGCGTCCTTCACGAAGACGTAAAGCGGTTGGCCGTCCCAGGTGACCTGGTGGCTCCCGTCGGGCCGGATGATGACCCCAAGGCCGTGCGGGTCGAGCCCGCCGGCCGCCCGAGGCAGGCCCGTGGTCAGGACGGGCGGCCAGATCACGGGGCACACTGCGCCGCTTTGGACGTTCGTCTCGGTGCAGCTGCTCTGGTGGCCGGTGTCGGCGCTGAAGGTGTAGACGGGGAACTGCCGGCTCGCCACCGTCGGCGGTGGGTTGTCGCCTAGCAGGGTTACCGAGAGGACCGTCTCGGTGGTGCTGCCCACGGTCGCCGACAGCGGCGAGAGCACGGCCGTACCGGGTGCAGGAAGCCCTCGGGCCGGGGAGACGAGGTACCAGATACCCGGCGGCGAAGTCAACGAGTCGAAGAGGTCCTCGCCTTGCGCCTGGCCCGGGCCGCCCGCGTCGCCGATGAACTGGTAAAGCGGACGCCCGGCATAGGTGACCTCGTCAACGGTCTGGCCCGACAGCACGTCGGTACGAGCGACGGTCCCGAGGAGGGTGGGGTTTACCCCGGGCCCTGCGATGGGGGCACCGTCGGTCAGGAGCGCCGGCCAGATGTTGATGTCGCACTGCTCTCCGGCCGGTCCCGCGTTCGTGCAGGCGAAGGTCGAGCTCTGAGGCTGGTCGCTCGTCAGGTAGTAGAGCGAGCAGCCCCAGCTCGCCCCCGAGCCCACGACCAGTACCCGGCCGAATGAGCTGGGAGCGGCCGACACGGTTGCAGGACCTGTCGGAGCGCTGGTGACTGGCGCTGCACAAGAAGACGCAGTCGAAGGTGACGGGCTTTGGGCACTGGCGAGCGGCCCGAGCTGCGGAGCCACCGCGACGAGCCCTAAGGCCAAGACGGCGGTGGCGGCAGGGGCAAGAACCCTCCGAAGCCAGGACGACACGTGCATTTGGACCCCCTGTTCTCCTGTCAGTGCCGAAGGTCGTTCCTTCGCAAACCGAAGAGGTACGCCCTTCTAAGCGCCTAACGTACCCCGCGGCGCAAGCCGGAGCGTAGGGGTCGTTGCTCGGCTCTCGCTCCACCACTAAGGGTGCCCTCTCGCCCCCCCAGACGCGCGCTTTGCCCTTCTTCGGGACCGCGCGTAGGAATGTCCCCTGAGCCCGCCGACCAACTGTTGGCCTCACTATTCGCCGGTACGGAGACGCTCTTGGAACATAGGTGTGGTGTTGACGTGGGGGAACGGTTCGTCTGACATGGCAAGGCCGAGCGCTGAGCGCAACGTTGCCCACCCGTCTCCCGGTCGCCAGTCCACGAGCCGTCCAAGGGGAACGGTGTCCCTGACGCGCTGGTTGTGAGCTTCGTACGCCGCCATGACGACGGCTGGCTCAGTCGAGGGCGCCCCGAACCGTTCGAACAAGCCTCGGTGCATATCATCCTCCCCCGGAGGCTCTTCGAGGGTGAAAATGGTGGCCGATGCGCTTTGGTACCATTCTTCGGCACTAGCGCGGCTCGAGAGCAGGACGACTGCTTCGGGGTAGGTGGCACTGATCTCTGGCCAGTAGGCAGCCGCCGGCCAGTCGACAGCTGCGGCATAACCAGCGAAGACCTCGCCCCAGTCCGGCATCTCCCCCCGCCCGGCCGCAGACCAATAAGAGACGTGCCCGTGCTGGACCATCTCGGTCATGTGGTAGCAGGGTTCGCCACAGAGGGGCCACCACCTTCGGTCACCATGAGTCAGAGTTGAGCTCCTCCACAGGGGGCGTTGACCACACTTCGGGCCTGGTGGCTTACCAGGCTGGAAATGTGGCCACTCCTGGCCCCGTTGCCGGGTGGTCGGCTTGGTGTTACCACCCGGCATCTGACCAGGGGAAATGCATAGCGTCCCCCGAGAGGCCTCTAGGTTGGCTCCTAAGCCGTTGCGCCTGGTCACGGCGTTGGCTGCCTCTTGCGCGAGCGGTATGCGCGCCGGTAGGCGGCGAAGGCATCCCTACAGGGCTGGCACGGCGGTTCGTGCCTCCTGAGGTGCCGTTGGTAGCGTGATCATGACGTTTGACGCAAAAGCGCGTTGTTCTGATCCCATGGTATTCTCCTTTTTTCGGTGGGGTTGGTGGACCGTAGCCGCCACGGTCCTGCACCGTGGCGGCTTTGGGCGGAGGACTTAGGGGGTCCAAACGTAGACAAGCTGACTGAAGCCGGCTGACGTGTAGGCGTAGTTCAGCGAAGACCACTGCGTGTCAGCTCCCAGGTCGAAGTAGACATCGCCCGTTACGCACTGGTTCGGCGCGATCGCTCCATAGTTCCCGAATGCATTCGTAACGCTTGAGTCGTACGTGACGCTGTCCTCTTCAGCCTGGGTCCCGTCTGCGAGGGCGAGAGAGACGCTGCCAATGACGGCAGTCCCATCGCTGACGCCTGCGGCTCCGGCGCACATCGTCATGTTCGCATCGTCTATCTGTTGGCTCGCTGTCGCGTCGCAAAGGCCAGGATCCGGGCACGGCACTTCAGTCACGCTATTGAGAGCGGCCGATATGTAACCATTCCAGTCAGGAGACTGGAAACTGAACTTGCAAGGAGCGGCGCAGGTGGTGATGGGTCCTACCGGAAGAGTGGTGGGAGGGGTAACGGGAGGTCGGGTGGTGGGCGGGGCTGTAGTCGTGGTCGTAACGGGCGCCACAGGTGCCTTCTTCTTCGGCGGGATGTTGTCAACAGCTACGCGGTTCCAATAGCTAGCGTCCGTCCGGACCGTCGGACCCGACAGGTCCACGTACTCCACAATCGCGACGGTGCGACGTTTGCGGATGATCGTGACATAGGCGACCATACCGCTTGTGGGTTCCACTAGGGTCCGAGACGCTGCTCCGTAATGACCGAGGGTTGTGTGAGTGAATCCCTTGACCCGGTTGAGGCGCTTCCAGGTGCTTTGGGCGGTTCCGCTCCCAGTGAAGCTGACGAGCGCTTCGTCAAGGCGAGCACCGGGCCCGGCGAAGGAGACGCCGGCTTTGGCGCAGGCGCGTGTGCGGGAATCCCCGCTCGGGCACATGGCCGACATCAACGAGGGAAGCCCAGTACCGGACAGCGTTCGCTGGTTCCAGCCCTGGGGCATCTGCGCCTTAGTGAACAAGTAGGTGGTCGGGTTAGACGCCCTGGGTGAGGCGCTGCTGAGCGCGGGCGTCAATGCGACGGTGGGCAGCACGCGGGCTGGCAGCAAGTAGGACCTGACGGTGCGCGGCTGGGCGCTGGCTGCCGTGGCTGGCAGCACGACGCTGAGCACCAACGCTAGGATTAGGAAAGCCTTCTTCATTTCTTTCCTTCCTTAGTGTCTAGAACAAGTCTAGAACTGCCGATATGTGGGTGTGTGGCCAGTGGTCGTGGGATGGTTGAAGTGCCCCGCGACCTGCACTCCTGCGAACTACAGCGTTGTAGGTAGACGACAGGACGGCTTCTACCGATTCGCTCACATCGACGGCCGGATCGCGTCCAACCCAGCCCAGTATGTCCGCCGCCCGACCGTGCACCGCTCCGAAGGGCGTGGGCTCGACCGCTCGGAACTCGGGCGGTTCCTCTTTGGGCGGAGGCCTTTGACCACGACCACGGCGCTCTCGCCGTCCTCCTCGGCCTCAACGGGCTTCGGGTAAGTGAGGCGCGCGCGACCGACGTCGAGGACCTCGGGCTCGAACGTGGTCACCGGACCCTTCGGATCATGGGGAAGGGTGCCAAGCCGGCCGCGATCCCGCTCGTCCCGCGAACCGCCCGGACCATCGACCTCGCGGTCGGAGAGCGGTCGTCGGGGCCCATCCTGCGTAGGTCAGACGGGCTGCGCCTCGACCGCCGGACCGCCCATCGTTGGGTGCGCTCGATCGGTCGGCGGGCAGGACTCGGCCATGTCCATCCGCACATGCTCCGGGCGGCGTCCATCATGGCCGCCCTCGATGCCGGGGTGCCGCTGCGTGACGTCCAGCTCTCACGCCCGCCACGCCGATCCTCGCGCGACGACGGTGTACGACCACCGCCGCCAGGGACTCGACGTCACGCTGCCTACGTCGTCGTCGCCTTCGTCGCCGGAGGCTGACGGCTACTGGTTGTCGCAGCGGAGCGGTACCGTAGGTCCATGGCAGAGTCAGAGATCGTGTTCGTGGTCGACGAGGCGCCAGAGGGCGGCTATGTCGCCCGTGCTGTCGGGGAGTCGATTGTCACGGAGGCCGACGACATCGACTCGCTCCGGGAGATGGTCCGCGACGCCGTCGTTTGCCACTTCGACGAGGACGAGCGACCGAAGGTCGTGCGGCTCCATCTCGTCCGCGACGAGCTCCTCGCCGTGTGAGGCTGCCGCGCGACATCACCGGACGTGAGCTGGCGGCCCTCCTGCGCCGCCACTTCGACTACGAGGTGGTGCGCCAGACCGGTAGCCACCTTCGCCTGGCCACCTCGATGGGCGGGGAGCACCGGGGCACCGTTCCTGCTTGCGGACCGTTTCGCGTCGGAACCCTCGCGGCCATCCTCTCCGATGTCGCCGAGCATCAGGGGATGAGCAGAGCGGAGGTGGGAGGACGACTGTTCGGCTGAACGTCGACCAGTGCCCCACTATCGCGGCCACATCCGTGCATCAGCGCGGCCCAGACCGCCGGCTGCCGGACCACCTCGCGGTACTTGATTCCGCCCGCCTGGATCGCTCACGATGGAGCAGGCGAGTTCCGCGCCGCCCTCCGTCGGCTTCCCCAGCAGGCCGGCTTGTGGAGGCAAAGGGGATCATGTCCTTGGTTCGTTGTCCGTCACCCATTCCGAAGGGTGTGGCTGGGACACCGGTCGGAAATCAACTGGAGGCTCGCATGTCCCTGTCAACCGCTGCTCCCAGCACCGATGACGTCATCGCGTCGTGTTCGTTCTGTGCCAAGCCGAGCACCGAGGTAAAGAAGCTTGTCGCAGGACCGGGCGTGTTCATCTGCAGCGAGTGTGTCGACCTGTCCGCCACGATCATCGCCGCGACCGCGGAGGAGGCGCCCGAGGAGTCTGCACGCCGCCGGGCGGCATTCGTCGAGCGTTCGACACAGGACGTCCTGGCGCTTGTTCCTGCCTTAGCGCGAAGCGCTGCCCGAGTGGAAGCAGACCTAGCCCGCTGGGTCGGCCGCCTTCGAGAGCAGGGCACCGACTGGCAACAGATCGCCGCCGCCCTCGGGACGACCGTCAACGACGCCCGGCAACGCTTCGAGCAACGCCCCCCGGCATAGCGGTCGACGCACAGCGCGAGAAGCGGCCCGGACCGCGAGACTTGCTTCGGACAGGTATCCTCTACCGACGCACCGGGACGCCCGGCACCGTGCCACCTATCGCCGGCTTCCGGTCAATATTTGGCGGCCCGTCCGGCCGGCTGCTGGTGTGCACGGCCGGGTCCTCGTCCGCCGGAAGATCTCCGCGCAGGTCGCGACCATTATCGCCCCCCGGGGTCAGCCCGCGACGATCGTGGCCCTCAAACCCGACCCGAGGAGCGTGAGGCCCTAATGGTGATCGGGCATCCCTATTTCTCCCGCGGCTCATGGGACGACCGCCTCGGTCGGATCGCCGTCCTGCTCGACGCCACGACGGACTGGGACGAGATCGCCGAACTCGCGACCGACAGCTATCGGCTGACGGCGCCCAAGAAGCTCGTCGCCCAGCTCGATGCTCCGGGCCTCAGGACCAGCAACGAATGAGCCGCCAGCTCCGCATCTGTAAACGGGCCCGCCGCCGCGACTGACAAGGAGCCCAGGTCAATGTCGCCCGCAGCGGAACATTTCGTCACTGAGACATTGGAGTACGACGGTGGCCGTCAGATCACTGTGTATGCCCCGCCGGATTCAGCCGAGGTGGTCGTGTTCGCCCGCGACGGTGCGTGGCACATGTCGCGATTGGTTGGAGCCCTTGACGGTGCGACAGCGCGGTCCACGATGGTCGTCGGCGTGCATGGACTGCCCGATGACGACGGACGGCTCAACGAGTACGTACCGGGCTTCGACGCGAGCCGATTCGCAGCGCACGAGCGTTTCTTCGTCGAGGCTGTCCGCCGAGGGTGCAGACACGTCTCGGCGTCAAGCTGCCGGCCCAGCGCACTGCGGTGTGGGGCGCTTCGCTCGGAGGCGAACTCGCGCTGGCGATGGGGCTTCGGCATCCGGATACTTACGGCGCAGTTTTCTCGGCGTCGCCAGGCGGAGGCTTCAAGCCTCCGGCGGTGATGCCGAGTTCGCGCCGCGCGTGTACCTCGTGGCCGGCACCCAGGAGAAGTTCTTCCTCGCGAATGCGGTGCGGTGGGCCGGCGCGCTGCGCAGTGCGGGTGCCGACGTTGCCATGACGGAGCGGGTCGGGCCGCACGGCGGGGAGTTCTGGGGGGAGGAGTTCCCGCTCATGGTGGCCTGGGCGTTTGATCGCTGAGCACTGGGCTTCGTCGGTTACCATTCGTGGGGCGCGCATTCACCCACGTGCAGATCAGTTACCGCAGGTAGCCATCCTCCTCAGGCCGCCCATAACCCTCCGACAGAATGCCCCAGAACACGCGGGCATGGGCACTCCCTCGGTAGCCCACACCGCCGGGTCGGAGGGCGCAGAGTTTGACGGTCGCGAGCACCTGCCGACGCACGCTGAGGGGTCGGGCGGTAGAGGTGCGATCCGCATGCGGATGGCTCGGTAGGGATGGCCGTGGGCTTAGCTGCCGTCGGGCCAGCCGCCTCGGTGCAGGACCATGGGGTGCCAGGGCAGGGCTCCCGTGGGATTGGCGAGGAGCCGGTGGGTCTGAGCCAGATAGGGTGGCCGGGCGCGCCAGCCACCTTCTGGCGGGGTGAGGCCGGCGGAGAGCGCTTCGGTCTGCTCCAGCAGTCGGCTCAGGACAGCGCGCAAACCAGCGTCCTCGCTCTGCCAGGCACGCTTACGGTAGGTTTGAAAGAGGTCCTGGCCTTTGGAGTTGAGGCGCACTGTGCGCCCGGGATCGGTGGTGGTCAGATGCCGTCGTTGAAGGAAGCCCAGGGCCATAGCCACTGCCTCTTTGGACAGGCCAGTGCAGGCCGGTAGGTCCTTCACCGCCAAGGGCTGGGCGTCCAGGACGCGCAAGAAGTTGGCGGCCAACGGGAGGGAGATGGCGGCGCCATCTTCCTGCTCAACGGTGAAAGCCGTGAGAGTTTGACCGAGAAGGGCCACCAGCGGACCGTCCTCGACGACTTCGTCGTCCGCGTCGACGACGTGGCTGAGGAACCCATCGGAGGGATGGACCTCCGGCGGCGACCACGGCATGGCCGGCCCGGCCAGCCCGGCACGCAGTTCATCGATCAGCGTGGTGCCCAAGCGGTGTCGCCAGCGCTGCTCGACCGCCTCGACCGCTTGTGGGAACAAGCGACGCGCATAGCTACCGGCTCTGGTGGGGCGCACTACCGTATCGGCCTTCAGGCCCTTTTGAGTGCCGTAGCCGGTTCGGTGAGTTCCGTTCTGCTCGCCAACAGCGATCCACCCCCAACGCTCTAGCCCGCCAATGTTGCAGTGGGCTTCGGCCTTCCGTTGTAGTCGCCCGAGGGTGATTCCCTCCTCGGGGATGAGGCGGAGGCCGTTCGCCCACCTCGGAACAGAAATGTTGAAGAGCCGCCCGACATGTTCGGCCCCCGCTGACTCCACGGCATTGTCGACCTCGATGACGTATGCGATCCAGGCCCAGGAGAGCAACACGGTCAACGGCGTTCTCGGCATTTTGGGCACACCAGGAGTATCGCTCAACGAGGCCAGTTTTTGAGCGACGGTGCAGTCCATCCCCAGTTGGCCATCCCTGTGAAACAAGTTCCGAAGAGGCTTCCCACGGCGCCTGCCGTCGGGCCGGGTGGACTGTCCCCGAAGAACACAGCCATGGGTCCCCCAACCCCTCCAGCACACCGTCTCCGAACGCCGGCTGGGAGCGCCCAATGCGTCGTTTCTTCAGAGCAGCGTCACGTGGAGTGCTCTGACCGCGGTTGGATCGGTGACGATCTCGATTTCGGCGATGGTGTCGCCGATCACCCGGAAGGCGAAGATGGCCCGGGGTCGCCCGCCGGGGGCCCAGACTGCTCCTGGTGAACCCTCGATGAGCGCTGGTTGGGCTGCTTGTGCCCGCCCGACTAGGGCGTTTGCCACGGCCCGGTCGCCGCGGACCTGTGGTGCCAGGAGGGGAGCGCCCTTCGCGCGGTTGGCGGTGGCGGCCTTCACGGCGGCACGATCGGCCCGCAGAACAGCGTCGGGGTCCAGCAGGGTGACGAGCGCCTCGAAGTCCCCTCGGCGGGACGCCGCCAGGAAGGCTTCGACGACCTCCTGCTGGCGGCGAATGTCGTGAG
>JBOGGK010000165.1:0-4448 GCA_050744045.1 Acidimicrobiales bacterium
GGCCAAAGCTTCTTGGCTGGGGCCTGGTCCTGGCCATGGCGGCGTCGCTGGCGCCGGCTTTATTGTTGCTCGTACCCCTGACGGGCGCCGCTTTGTTCCTCGGCAGCGCGCTTGTAGGTCGCGGCCAGGAGGGTGCTCGGCTGCTGGTGGCGTCGCTGCTGCTGGCGGCAGTGGCCTTCGTCGCCCTCGCCCCGTGGTCTTTCGCCACGTTGCACTCGTGGGCGGCGCTCCTCGGGCCCCCATCGCCGCCAGGCCAGCAACTCGGGGTGGCCGGCGCGCTCCGCCTGGAGTCAGGCCCGTACGGGGGCGGCCCTCTCGGTTATGCGCTCGTTGTGGCCGCGGCGGTCTGCCTGTTCATCGGGCGCTCCTGGAGGCTGGCGTGGGCGGGGCGGTTCTGGGCGGTGGCGCTCGTCTTGTGGGCGGCCGCGTGGGCGGGTTCGAGAGGGTGGTTCAGCCTTCCAGCGTTGGAACTGATGCTGGCACCGGTAGGAGCGGCTTTGGTGTTCGCGGTTGCCCTGGGCGCGGTCTCGGTGGAGACGGATCTTTCCGGGTACCGCTTCGGCTGGCGCCAGTTCGCCCCGCCCTTCGGTGCGTTGGCCATGGTGGCCGCTGCCCTGCCCCTGGCCGCGTGGGCGGGCGGGGGCCGTTGGGACGTCCCGCCGGCGGGAGCAGAGGCGGCTTACGCGTTCCCGTCGGCGCCGGCGGGCGGAGACTACCGGGTCCTCTGGCTCGGACCGCCTGGGTCTCTCCCGCTGGCTGCCCAGGGCAGCGCCGAGGGGTTGTCGTTCGGGACCTCGCTCGACGGGCTGCCGACGGCCGACGAACTATGGCCCGCGCCTGCGGCGCCGGCGCGAACCGTGGCCCGGGACGTGACCTGGGCCGGCACCGGCGAGACCACTGCTCTCGGCCACCTGCTCGCGCCCCTGTCCGTGCGTTACGTCATCGTGCCCCTCGGCCGCGGGCGGCCAGTGGGAGCCGGAGCGGCGGTGACCGGAGGGGTGGTGCAAGCGTTGGGGCGCCAGGTCGACCTCGTCCCCGTGGGGATCGACCCGTCCTACTCCGTGTTCGCCAACAGGGACTGGCTGCCGGTGTTCTCTGTCCTACGGGGAGGAGGCGGCGCCCAACTGGCAGCAGCGGGGAGCGAGCACAGTCCCTGGGCCGGCGCCTACAGGCTCCAGCAACTGCAGGTGCGGCCGTTGAGAGCACTGCGTCTCGGCACCTCGGGACGCGCCTCGCTCGCCGGCGCCTCGCACCTGCCGGGCGAGGTCCTCTACGGTTCGGTCCCCGACGGCTCCTGGGTGGCCAGCGCCGGCACTCGGCGCCTGGCAACTCGAGGCACGGGCCCCGGCGCCTCCCGGTGGCGGCTCCCGCCCAGAGTGGGCACAGTGGCGGTCGCCCGGGCGGGGACGGCCGGACGCCACGGGGTGGACCTCGCAGTCGTGCTCGTTTGGGCGGCCGCTCTCTGGGCGTCCTGGCGGCGTTCGCGGCGCCAGTCGGACGCCCGATCGACGGTGGCGAGGCTTCGCCTCCCCTCGCCCGCCACTGAGGCGGCGGGCGCCGATTGGCCCTCGCTTCTCGACGAGACGAACCTTGGCTGAACCCCGCCGGTACCCGCTCCCCGCGCTGTTGGCTTGTGCAGCGGTAGTGGGCGCGGTGCTCGCGCACGGGACAGCACACGGGGCAGCGGTTGGCGGGCCAGGTTCTGGCGCTGTCGCCCCGGCCTCGAGCGAGGTGCCGCCAACCGCATTGTCGTCATCGTGGTTCTGCGCCGGGGCCAAGGCCGGCCCGGCAGGGGCCGTGGCGGGCACGCTCGTTGTCGACGACGCGGGGGCGAAGGCGGTAACCGCTTCCGTGCGCCTCGTCTCCCCGAGCGGCTACGAGCGCCACTTCTCTCTAGCCGTACCCCCCGGTTCGGCCACGGCCGTCCCCGAGCGCTTGCCGGGTGCGCCACGGCCGGCGGCGGGGGGATGGGTGGGGGCGGTCGTGACCCTCTACGGCGGGATGGCCACGGTTGACCAGGAGGTCGGCGGCCCCTACGGGTCCGACGCGCAGCCCTGCGCCTCCACGGCGTCGCCCCGCTGGTACTTCCCCGCGGGCGAAACCCTGCGCAATGCCAGCGAGGAGATCTCGCTCCTCAACCCCTACCAGGTCGACGCCATCGCTGACTTGTCCTTCACGACCGGCCAGGGCCGTGAACAGCCGCTCGCTTTCGAAGGCGTCGTCGTGCCCGCCGGTGGCCTCACCGTGCTCAACCTGGGCAGCCACCTGCGCCGGCGCCAGCGCATAGCCGCCCGCGTCTCCGTGCGGGGCGGGGATCTCGTGGCCTTCGAGACCGAGGTCGTCACCCACCCCCCCGCCGGGGCGCCGCCGGTCGGCTCGGCTGGGGCGGCCAACCCGGTCGTGCCGGTGCCCGGGGTGACCCTCACCCTCGGGGCCACCCACACCTCGACTTCGTTGTGGTGGCCGGACGGGGGCGAGGGCCCAGGGCTCTCGGAAAGCTATGACATCTACAACCCGGGGCCGCAACTGGCCCGCTTGGTGCTGAGCTTCAAAGAAGCGGGCCCGACCGCCGCCGGTGGCGCCTCGCGCAGGGCCGCCCTCGCCGGCCCAGGCGCCAGCGCCGGGTCCCACCTGACGCTGGCTCCTTGGGGGTCCGCGGTAGTCACGACCAACGGCCAGCCCTGGGCGTTGCCGGGGGCGAGGTACGTAACGCAGCTGCGCAGCACCAACGGGGCCTCGGTGGTCGCGGAGAGGTTTACGATGGCCTCGTCACCTTCTCCCGCCCGGGGCCTCGGGGCCGCCCTCGGCCAGGACACCCAGGCCAGTCAATGGGTGCTCACCGGGCTGCCGGAGGCCGGGCAGGCCTGGGTGGCGAAGGGGCGGCGGGCGGCCGGGCACCGGGCGGCTAAGGGCGGGCCAGAGCACGCCTCGCTGAGCGTCGCCAACCCCGGGCGCACCCCGGCGGTCGTGACGCTCCACGGGCTCCTCGGGGGGGAGGAGGTGCCGGAGAAGGCGCTGAGCCTGGTGGTGCCCCCCGGCGAGCGAGCCGGCCTAGGCCTGCCCCCTGCGCTGGCCGGGCAGCCCCTGGTCCTTACCAGTACCCGTCTTGTCGTGGTGGAGCAGGGCTGGCACTCGTCGGTCGTGCGCCTGGGCTCCGCTCTGGCGCCGGCGGTACCGGTGCGCCCGTCCCCTTGAGGGGCGCTGCACCGGGCCGGGCGCTGCCGGCGGCCCACCCGCCCTGAGCCGGCGGCGGCGCAACCGGCCCCCCGCCAGGCGCTTCCCCCGGGAAAGCCTCCGGGTCGCCGTGCCTGCCCCCGTTCACCGAGGCGGTGGCGAAGCTCGGGACCTCCAGGTGCTCGTGCACTGGGCGTCCGTAGGCCTGGTCCACGAGGCGCCCCACCTCTGCCCCGTCGATGGTCTCGCGTTGGGTCAGCGCTTGGGCCACGGCGGCCAGGCCCCGCTGGTGCTCGCGCAGGAGCCGGAGGGCGCGTGTCTCTTGGTCGCGCAGGATGCGCTCAACCTCCTCGTCGATGACCCGTGAGGTGACGTCGCTGTAATCGCGAGTATGCATGAGGTCCTCGCCGAGGAAGACCTCGCCGCCGTTGCCCCAGGCCATGGGGCCGACGCGCTCTGACATGCCGAACTCGCGGACCATCTTGCGGGCCATCTCCGTAGCCCTTTGAAGGTCGTTGGAGCCGCCGGTGGAGAGGGTACCGAAAACGAGTTGCTCAGCACAGCGCCCGCCCATCATCACGCACAACGAGTCTTCGATGTACTCGCGCCAGTATGTGTGGCGCTCCTCGATCGGCAACTGCTGGGTCACGCCGAGGGCCATGCCGGTCGGCAGGATCGTGACTTTGTGGACCGGGTCTGCGTCGGGCAGCACGTAGGCCATGACGGCGTGGCCCCCCTCGTGGTAGGCGGTGGCCATTTTTTCTTTCTCGGAGAGCACTGTCGACTCCCGCCGCTGCCCCATGAGCACGCGGTCGCGGGCGGCGTCGAAGTCGTTCATCGAGATGGACGAGGCGGCCCGGCGTACGGCATGCAGTGCCGCCTCGTTCACCAAGTTGGCGAGGTCCGCGCCGCTCATGCCCGGAGTGCCCCGCGCCACGACCATCAAGTCGACGTCGGGGCCGATCCGCTTGTCCTTGCAGTGCACCTTGAGGATGGGTAGGCGCTCTTCGAGGTCGGGGAGGGGCACCACGATCTGGCGGTCGAAACGCCCGGGGCGCAGCAGCGCCGGGTCCAAGATGTCGGGCCGGTTGGTGGCGGCCATCATGACGACGCCCTCGGTGGCCTCGAAGCCGTCCATCTCGGCCAGCATCTGGTTGAGGGTCTGCTCCCGCTCGTCATGCCCACCGCCCAGGCCGGCGCCTAGCTTACGGCCGATCGAGTCGTTCTCGTCGATGTAGTTGATGGCCGGTGCCTGCTTCCGAGCCGTTTGGAAC
>JBOGGK010000166.1:0-4661 GCA_050744045.1 Acidimicrobiales bacterium
GTGCTGACGTACGCAGTGCGGCCGTGGCTATCGACCGTACGGCCCACCAAGCGCCCGGGTAGGCGGCGCACGTGTTCGGAGGCCACCGCGAACATCCCGAGGTAAGGCCCGCCGAACGCCAACGGCGTGCCCAGCGGCTGGCCTTCTGCGACGGCGACGTCCGCCCCTTGCTCGCCCGGCGTGAGCAACAGCCCGGCAGCCACCGGGTCGAAGACGGATATGAGGAGCGCCCCCGCTTTGCTTGCCGCGGCCTTGGCCGCCCGGGCCGGATCTATGCAGCCCAGGTAATTGGGCGACGGCGCCACCAGTGCGGCCGGCGGAGGCCCGGCGGGCACGCTTGCCCAATCGGTCACCCCGTCCACCAGGGGGACGTCGGCCAGCTCCACCTGCCGGCCGGTGGTCAGGGTGGCCAGGACCTGGCGCCAGCGGGGGTTGAGCCCGGCACTGACCCATACCGACTGCCGGCCGCTGGCGGCCACGGCCAGGTTGACGGCCTCCACAACCGCGGTCGCCCCGTCGTACACCGAGGCGTTGGCGACGGGCAGGCCGGCCAACCGGGAGACCAGTGTCTGGTACTCGAAGAGGGCTTGAAGGACGCCCTGGGCGACCTCGGCCTGGTAGGGGGTGTACGAGGTGACGAACTCGGACCTCCCCGCCAGCGCTCGGGTCACGGCGGGTATGTCGTGGTCGTACGCCCCGCCGCCGGCGAAGCAGGTGAGCTCGCCGCCGGCCCGGTTGCCTGCTGCCAACCGGGACATCTCTGCGCCCACGTCGGCCTCGGCCATGCCTTCTGGCAGGTCGACGCCCCTGGCGAGGCGGAGCGCCGCCGGCACCGAGCGGAACAGCTCGTCCGGGCTCGACAGGCCCAGGTCGGCGAGCATGCGCGCGAAGTCCTCCTCGGTATGGGGGACGTAGTGGGCCATGCAGTATCAGTCGGCCCTTTTTGCCGTGGCGGCCTTGACCACGAACGGTAGCTTCTGCGCCCGGCACGGCAACGCCGCCCCCCTGGCCCTCACTTCGACCACGGCACCCTCTTCCAGTCCGGGGGGCAAAAAGCACATGCCGATGCCGCGCCCGAGGACCGGTGAGAAGTTGCCACTGGTGAGCTCGGTCCGCGCCCCACCGGCCTCGACCGGGTAACCGGCACGCAGAGGTTGGCGCCCAGGACCGGCGACACCCCTCAGTACCCTGTCCAGGCCTGCCTCCCGCTTGCAGAGCAAGGCCTCACGGCCGACGAAACCTCCCGCTTTGTCCCAGGCGACCACCCAGGAGAGCCCAGCTTCGAGCGGGGTGATCCCGGGCCCGAGCTCGTGGCCGTGCAGGGGCAGCCCGGCTTCGAGCCTCAAGGTATCGCGGGCGCCAAGGCCGGCCGGCGTGGCACCCGCTTGCCCGATCGCCTCCCAGAGCCGGGTGGCGATCTCGGGCGGCACCGCCAGTTCTACACCGTCTTCGCCGGTGTAGCCCGTACCCGCCACAGTGACCGGGGCGCCGCCCCAAGCCAGCTCCTTCACCCGGAAGTGGCCCACTGCGGCGGCTTCGGGGAAGACCTCGGCGACCACCGCCCGTGCCTGCGGCCCCTGGACAGCGAGGATCGCCCGGCTCGCAGTGACGTCGTCACCCCCGAGCGCGCCCAGCACCCGGGATGTGTTGGAGGCATTGGGCATTACGTCGAAGCGTTCCTCGCCCAACCACCAGACGATGAGGTCGTCGAGGACCGAGCCGTTCTCGTCCAGCAGGTGGGTGTACTGGGCGCGGCCGGGGGCGATCTTGCCGAGATCGTTTGTCAACGCCTTCTGGAGCGCGTTGCGCGACCCGGTGCGGGCCAGGCGGACAGTCCCGAGGTGGCTGACATCGAACACCGCCGAGCGGCGCCGGCACGCCATGTGCTCGGCCAGGGTGCCCTGGCCGAACTCGAGCGGCATGTCCCAACCCCCGAAGGCCACCATCCGCGCCCCGTTGGCCCGGTGCCACGCATCCAGGGGACTGACGCGCAGGGGACTGGCGTGCGACCCGCTGCTCACCTGGTACAGCCTAGCCTTGGGGCACCGCTGGCCTCCGCGGGGCAGCGCTCGGATCGGGCCCCTTGGGCTCGGGCCCCTGACCCGCTGGCGTCACCGGCGGCGCCGGCATGAGGAGCCCGCTGGTGGCGTCAGGAGCCCGCTGGCGTTGCCAGTGTCGCCGGCGTCAGGAGCCCGCGGGCTGAGCGGCGGCCGCCGCTCGTGTCCCCGGCTCGGCGTCCGCACCCGCGGTGACCGTACGGGCCGCTCTCTTGGCCCGGAGGTCGGTGATGGCGGCGTCCACCTCCGAGACGATCTTGTCCATGCCGAGAACCATGCTGAGCACACCCTGGCCCCCGCGGAGCAGGTCGAACAGCTCTTCACCAGAATGGGCAAGGACGCTGCGGTCGTTGGCGATGACGAGGCTGGCGCTGGCGACGCTGGCCCCCGAGGCGCGCAGACATTGGATGGCCTTGCGGGTGGAGCGCAACGATACCCCGGCATCGAGCAACTGCTTGATCACCCTCAACTGCAGAAGGTCCGTATAGGAGTACACCCGCTGGGTCCCGCTGCCACGAGCGTCGCTGATGGAGGGCCTCAACAGGTCGGTGCGGGCCCAATAGTCGAGCTGGCGGTAGGTGATGCCCACGATGCTGCAGACCTGGGGCCCTCTGAACCCGGTCTCCGCTTCGCCAGACGGTGCTAGCCCCGCCGAAGGGCCGTGCCCGCCCGCCTCGCCATGTCCTTCCGAAGGGCCGTGCCCGCCCGCCCCCGTCCAACCCAGTAGACCGTCTTGTTGACCGCCTGGCTGCCGCTCCATTTGACCTCCCACGATGCCTGACACAAAGGTAGTTACATCAGTGTGGCGCACCGAGGGCTGGGGCGCAAGAGGATGAGCTGTAGCAGCTCACTTGTCGAAGTCTTCGGGGCGCACGCCCTCGAGGAACTCATGGAACTGGGCGACGAGCTCTTCACCGTCGGCCGCGTCCTCCGCGTCCCCACGATGCGAGATGACTATCCCTTCGGCGTCGAGGAGAGCCTCCTCGGCGTAGATCGTCGCCCCCGCCCGTAGGGCGAGAGCGATGGCATCGGACGGCCTCGAGCTCACTACGTGGTTGGTCCCGCCACGCCGGAGCCGCAGTTCGGCATAAAAGGTCTGGTCCTTCAGTTCGGTGATCACCACGTGGTCCAAGACCACCCCGAGCTCGCTCAACACGTCGCGCACGAGGTCATGCGTCATGGGCCGCTTGGTCACCACCCCTTGCAAAGCAGCCGCGATGGCTTCAGCTTCCGCTCGGCCGATATAGATCGGGAGGGTGCGGTCCCCCGAGGCCTCTTGGAGGAGGAGGATCGGCACGTTGGTGGGAAGCTCGACGCGGACGGCGGAGAGGTGCATCTCTACCATGACTGAACGTTACAACCGCGGAGGCTGCAGTCGGCAGGCGGCAAGCACCCGAGCGAGCCCTCGTTCCTTGCGTCCTCGCCGTCTACCAAGCAAAAACCGGCGACGTGAGCGCCAAGTCCGGCATGGCTAGCGGTCCCGCTATCGCGGGTCGGTTGGCGCGGGTCGGTTGGCGCGGGTGGGTTAGCGCAGGTCGGTTAGCGCCGAGCGCAGTAGCGCGGCTCGCAGTTCTCCACCGAGGTGCGAAAGCTCCTGCACGGCCTCGGCGGCGGCACGGCGGGCCTCGGGGTTGCGCTGCCTGATGAGCGGCATGATGACTTGCTGGACCATGCCGGCTTCCCTCTCGGCCGCCCCCTTGTACGCCCGAAGATGCCTGGCCTCGACGCCATGGCGGGCGAAAGCCCTTGCTAGCTGGGCGATAATGGCGGCATCGCGGCTGTAGTACGGGGTGCCGCCCACCACCCGCGGGCTGATGATACCGAACCGCTCGAGCTCATGGACGGTCCCGACCTCGACCTCGGCCGCTCTCACCAGCTCGTCCAAGACCATTTCCTCGTCGGCCGGCGCAGAGCTGACTTCGTTCCCAGGCGCCGGCCGGCGGGGCCGCCCTCCGCCCTGCCCTTCGTGAAAAGCGTGGTCGCGTCGAGGCTCCCTCTCCCCCTCCTCGGCCCGTCCAGAGGTGCTGCACGGCGGCTCGGCGTGGAAGAGTTGAGCTGCCCCGGCGGCGTTGCTCTCACGGGCTAGGGCTCGCGAGCGTGATGGCGACAACGGCAATCGTCGGCCGGCGCCGCGCGGTTCCCGCTGCCCGGTCCCATCGCGCGTCCGGACCCCTGCGGGCCTCACGCTTTCGCCCTCGGCCGGCCCCCGCACCCGGCCGCCCTCGCCCCCCGCCGGCGTTCGCATCCCGCCGCCCGCGGGCTCTTCCATAGGCCCGGCTTCCGCGACGGTCCGCGGCACACCGGCATGCGTTGCCTTCCCGGGCTCACCGCCACGGCCGCTGTGGGGCTGAGCAGCCCCCTCGGGCCCGGTCGTCCCACCAGCCCCCTCGGGCCCAGGGGTCTCGGGAGCCGCCCCCTCAGGCCCCGCCCCCTCAGGCCTGGTCGTCTCAGTACTTGCCCACTCACGACCAGTTTCTCGAACCGCTGCCTGACGACCAGTTCGCTGGCTACCAGCGGCCTGGCTACCAGCGGCCTGGCTACCAGCGGCCTGGCTACCAGCGGCCTGGCTACCAGCGGCCTGGCTACCAGCGGCCTGGCTACCAG
>JBOGGK010000167.1:0-3778 GCA_050744045.1 Acidimicrobiales bacterium
ACCTGGGTGAGGATGCGGTGGCGCTGGAGCAGCGGCACCACGATCATCTGGGAGAACAGCGCCGGCCGTACCGCTTCCACCGTCTTCCACCGCCGCCGCAGCGCCGGCGACGCCGGCTCGCCGAACACGAGGCCGATCATGAGGCCCTTGCCCCGGACCTCGTGGAGGTACTCGTAGCGTTCCACCAGAGGGGCCAGGGCTTTGGCGAAAGCGTCGCCGGTGCGCCGGGCGCGGTCCACGATGTCCTCCTCGTCGAAGGCCTGCAGCGTGGCCAAGCCCGCCACCATGGCCAGCTGATTGCTGCCGAACGTCGACGAGTGGACCACCGCCCGGTCCATCGAGCTGTAGACCTTGTCCGAGACGTTGGCCGAGCACAACATGGCGCCCACCGGGACGTACCCGCCCGAGAGCGCCTTGGACACGGTGACGATGTCGGGTTTCAGGTCGTAGTGCTCGTGGCAGAAGAAAGCTCCCGTCCTGCCGAACCCGGTCTGCACCTCGTCGATCACGAGCAACGCCTTGTACTTCCGGCACAGCTCTTGGGCGCCGGCCCAGAACTCGGCTGGCGCCACGTTTACGCCCTTGCCCTGGATCGGCTCGGCGACGAAGGCGGCGACGTCGCCCCGGCGCAGCTCGCGCTCGAGGGCGCCGGCGTCCCCGAACCGCACCTGGTCGCACCCTGGCAGCAGGGGCCCGAAGCCTTCCCGGAACTCATCGCCGCCGTTGAGGGACAACGCGCCCATGCTCAACCCGTGGAACGCGTGGTCGCAGTATAGGATTCGGCCCTTCTTGGTCGCGCACCGGGCGAACTTGATGGCAGCCTCGACCGCCTCGGTGCCGGAGTTGGTGAAAAAGACACGCTCTATCCCGGGATGGGTGCGGGCCACCAAAGCCTCGGCCAGCACGCCCGGCAGGAGGGCGCAGTCCATCTGCACCAGGTTGGGGAGGTCGGCGTCCAGCGCCTGGTGGAGCGCCCGGGTGATGGCAGGGTGCCCCCGGCCCAGCGCGAAGACGCCGAACCCGGCCAGGAAGTCGAGGTAGCGCTGCCCCTTGTCGTCGTACAGGTAGCACCCTTCGCCGCGCACGTAAAAGCGGTTGAAGTCGAGGGTCTCCAGGACCCTAGGCAGCTGGGGGCTCAGGTAGCGCGAATGGAGGTTGAAGTTCTGGCCCTTGTGCTCCCGGAGAGCCTGGGCGAGGTCGAATGGCACTGACGTATCCTCCGCTGGCCTGAAAAACATGTAACGGCTCCCAAAAGGCTAGCCGCCGGCCGTCGCCGAGGTGAGCCTCTGCCTGCCTCGGCCGAGGTCCTACCATGTGGGCCACAGGGGCGGGAAAGGGGCGCATACGAGATGGGCACACGGAATGGGCAGGCTGAGAGCGCTACCGTCGGCACCGGTCCCGCTGGCACCGCCAGCGCCGCGGGCTCGTCGGCGAGCAGCCCGGTACAGCCCCCCTCGCCGGCCGGCGCACGAGTTGGCCCCTCTGCGCCGGCCCGCCCCCTGGCCGGCCGCACTGTGGTCGTCAGCGGGACCAGCAGCGGGATCGGGCTGGCCACGGCCGTGGCCTTGTCAGAGGCCGGGGCGTCCGTGCACGGGCTTTCCCGGCGCGCTGCCGGCGGCCCGTTCCTCACGCACCGCTGCGACGTGAACCGGTACGAGGAGGTGGCGGGGGCCATCGAGGGCATCGCTTCGGGCTCCGGCATCGACGCCGTCGTGGTCGCTGCCGGGACCAACATCCCCGACCGCTACCTGGACCGGCTTTCGGTCGATGGCTGGCACGAGCTGGTCGGTACCAACCTCTCCGGCGCCTTCCACGTCTTCCACGCCGCGCTGACGCACCTGCGCCGGTCGCGCGGCATTGCTGTTTTCATCTCGAGCGTCTCGGCGCTGTGGCCCGACGCATCGGGGCCGGCGTACCAAGCCAGCAAGGCCGGCCTCATCGGCCTGGCCCGGGCGGCGGCGCTCGAGGAACATGCCAACGGGGTGCGGGTCTGCTCGGTGCTACCGGGCCTGGTCGACACGCCGCTGCTCGACCGCCGGCCCGTGCCTCCTAGCTCCGAGCAACGGGCAGCCGCCTTGCGGCCAGACGACGTCGCCCGTGTCTGCGCCTTCCTGCTCAGCCTTCCGCCCCACGTCTATATACCGGAGATGACCGTGCTGCCCACCGAGCTCCAGGCCCTGGGCAAGACTTGAAGTTGGGCCGGCGTAGCTACCTCGCCCGGCTGGAGCCGATTTCCACTGGTGGTCGCGCCCAGGTAGACATGTTCGTCCCTCGGCGGTACGGGCCCCGGCGAGCCAGGAGGACCAGGCGGCCTTGCCGGGCGGGTACCTTTAGGGTGTGGGCGAGAGAGGATCGTGCTTGGTGCTGCGGCCGGAGGACACGGTGGCGGTGGTGACCGAAGCCGTGGCGGCGGGGACCGAGCTGCGGGCGGGCCGAGCGGTCGTGCGGGCGAGCCAGGATGTACCGGCTGGCCACAAGGTAGCTTTGTCCGCGGTCCCCGCGGGCGCTGACGTCCTCAAGTACGGCCAGGTGATCGGGGTGGCGACCCGGCCCATCGCCGCCGGCGAGCACGTGCACACCCACAACCTGGCCTTTGCGGACTTCGGCCGGGACTACGCCTTTGCCCAGGCGGCAGAGGCAGCCCGCCTTGGCCCGGCGGTATCGTCCGCCACCTTCCAGGGCATCGTCCGCCCCGATGGTGGTGTGGCGACGAGGAACTATATCGGGATCCTGACCACCGTAAACTGTTCGGCCACCGTGGCCCGCATGGTGGCGAGGCAGTTCCAGGGCGGCTCCGGGCTCCTCGACGAGCTCCCCCAAGTTGACGGGGTAGTAGCCCTCACCCACGGTTCGGGCTGCGGGATGGCGGCCTCGGGCGAGGGCTTCGACCTGCTGCGGCGGACCTTGAGCGGCTACGCCCGGCACCCTAATTTCGCCGCCCTCGTCGTCGTCGGCCTTGGCTGCGAGGTCAACCAGGTGCGGGCGCTGACCGAGGGCTTCGAGCTGCCGGCGACGAAGCCGGTCCTGCCGATGACGATCCAGGACATGGGAGGCACCCGGGCCACCGTGCGAGGAGCCACCGACCGCATCCTCGAGCTGGCCGAGCGGGCCAATAACGTCGGGCGCGTGACCGTCCCGGCGAGCGAGCTCGTGCTCGGCCTGGAGTGCGGGGGGTCCGATGGTTACTCGGGCATCACTGCCAACCCGGCCCTCGGCGTGGCCGCTGACCTCTTGGTGCAGCAGGGGGGGACGGCCGTGCTCGGCGAGACTCCGGAGATCTACGGCGCCGAGCACCTCCTCACCCGCCGTGCCGTCAGCGCGGAAGTGGGCGAGAGGTTGGTGGAGAGGGTGCGCTGGTGGGAGGACTACGTGAAGACCTGCGGTGCCAGCCTCGACAACAACCCCTCCCCGGGCAACAAGGATGGTGGGCTCACCACGATCTTGGAGAAATCGCTCGGTGCGGTAGCCAAGGGGGGCAGTAGCCCGCTGGTGGCGGTTTACGAGTACGCCCAGACAGTGAAGGCCAAGGGTTTCGTCTTCATGGACACGCCGGGCTACGACCCCGTGTCGGTGACCGGGATGGTAGCTGGCGGGGCCAACGTGGTGTGCTTTACCACGGGGCGAGGGTCTGTTTTCGGCTCCAAGCCGGCACCGTGCATAAAGCTTGCCACCAACTCGGCGACCTACCGGCACATGCAAGAGGACATGGACGTCAACTGCGGCACCGTTCTCGACGGCACCGCCAGTGTCGAAGCGGTGGGCAAGGAGATCTTCGAGC
>JBOGGK010000168.1:0-2543 GCA_050744045.1 Acidimicrobiales bacterium
ATACGCAGGTGATCCCGAGCCACCACAGCGACGCGCTCGGCGGGATCCGTGACCGGCCTGCCGTCGCTGTCGCGCACCTCGGTGACGATCTCTGTGGCCTGGACACTCCACATGGACGCTGTCCACAGTTCATCCGGGCAGTCCCGCACGGCCGCAGCCAGCATCTCCAAGGCCTCGTCGACGCTGCGACCGCCGCTTCCGACCCAGACCGACGCCATCTGGAACGACGCTACCGACCGGTGGTGGCCAGAAGCCACTACCGATTCTGCAGGGGAGCTACTGGTCGTGGTAGAAGGCGGACCAACTTCTTGGCGGAGATGTGAGGGCCGAGAGCATCAGGTTGCTGCAGGCGCTAGGCGCGGAGGCCCCTGTATTGGCAGGTAGTCGTCGAGCATCGCCTGGCGCAGCCTCGCGCTGCCGGTTCCGGAGAGCTCAGAGGTGAACCACCACGAGTCGTGGATGAGTACCCGTCGAGCGGGCCCGCGAGTGGCCTTCCGTTGGCGGTGACGGTAGCGGCGGTCAACAGGCGGATGCCCTGGAGGCGCCTGCACGGCTCTTCTGCTCCGAGGTGGCGTTCTCCCCGGTGCCCGACCCCAGCATGATGCTCACTCAGGGTGAGAATACCCTCGCGGCTGGCACTACCGTTGGGGTGGAGGACGAACACGCTGCTCTATCCGGCGAGGGTGCCCGGGACGAGTTCGAGGCCGCAGTACGCGGCGCCCAGGACCTGGGGTGTTCGTTGTAACCTGAAGGAACCATGTCGTCGACCGAGTCTGCTCCGCCGAGCCCTAGCGAGCACCTGGAGCTACCCGTTGCCGAGTTGCTCGGTCGTACTTGTTTAGCGCATTTCGGGACGCGTAGCAGGCCGGTCGGCCGAACCTCGCAGCGCGTCTACCAGGGAGATCGCGCGGACCGCGCGACTATCCACCACTGAGGGCCCATCATTTGGTAGCGAGGTGGCATGGACCTCGGGCAACGTGTCGCCGAGCTCGAGGAGGTAGCCGCCTCGTTCCAGGTCACCGTTGCCCGCCTCCAAGAGGAGATCCGCAAGAAGGACGACGCACTGGCGGCGGCCAGCGAGCGCATAAAGGAGCTCGAAGCCGCGTTGGAGGCAGCGCAGCGTGCCGGCAAGCGGCAGTCTTCACCGTTCTCCAAGGGCGAGCCGAAGCAAGACCCCAAGACGGCGGGGCGAAAACCTGGCGAGGCGCACGGCCGCCACGGCCACCGCATGGTGCCCGCCGGCAAGCCGGCCCTGGACCTCGACGCCCCACTTCCGACCTGCTGCCCTCACTGCGGCGGCGAGGTGGAACACGAAAGAGACGCCGAGCAGTGGCAGGTGGACATCGGTGAGATGCGGCCGGTGACCACTCGTTTCAGGGTCGGGGTCGGCCGCTGCAAGAAATGCGGGCAGCGCGTGCAGGGACGCCACCCCGGCCAGGTCTCCGACGCGCTCGGCGCGGCGGGCTCCCAAGTCGGCCCGGGGGCCAAGTCATGGGCGGCCTTCTTGCACTACAGCCTCGGCCTCAGCTGGGTAAAAGTGCAAAAGCTCATGGCCCGCTTCGGCATCGTCGTCACCGCAGGGGCGCTCTGCCAGGCCTCGGAGCGCTCCGCTTGCACCGATCTCGTGCCAGTGCACCAAGAACTCGTAGAACGGGCCAACTCCTCACCGGTGCTGGTGATGGACGAGACCGGCTGGCGGATAGGCGGGTCCCCGGCGTGGCTGTGGGAAGCGACCAACGTCGATTTGACCGTGTACTGGGTGGCGAAGGGGCGTGGCTTCGAACAGGCCTGCGAGGTCGTCCACGAGAGCTACGACGGCACGATCGTGCGCGACGGCTGGTGCGTGTACCCGAAGTACGAAAAAGCCAAGCACCAGACGTGTATTGGGCACCTTCTCCGACGAGCCAAGGGCTTGGAGGAGCGGCTCCCCAAACAGGCGACGCCGCCGGTCACCCAGGGGAAAGCCATCTTGAAAGAAGCGTTGGCGGCACGGGACCTGTCTCCCAAGAAGCGTCCTGCAAAAGCAAAAGAGCTGGCCGAGCGCCTCGACAAGCTGTGCCAGGGGCCCACCAGCCACGACGAAGTACGCAAGTTCTTGGCCCATCTCCAAAGAGAAGCCCCTGCCATGTTCACCTTCCTCGAGGACGAGCGGGTGGACGCAACGAACTGGCGAGGAGAGCAGGCCATCCGCCCAGCAGTAGTCAACCGCAAGGTCTGGGGCGGCAACCGCACCGACCGGGGGGCACTCACGCAGAGCACGATGACGAGCATCTTCCGCACCGCCGTCCAACACGGTGTCGACGCCATCGATTACCTGACAGCACGGGCCCGCAGCCCCGACCCCGGGCTCACCATCCTGCTCGGCTAATTCCTCCGCCCTGTCAACTCTTCCTCAAAGGAGGCTTGTATCCCGTTCCAGTCCTTGCTTTGACGCGCTCCAAATGCGCTAAACAAGTACACGCCGCAAAGCGTGGGGCGCACCGCGCCCATCGGGGCGTTGCCCACGAGTTTGGGGAACGTCACGGGGTTGAGCGGAGCAGGGG
>JBOGGK010000169.1:0-4409 GCA_050744045.1 Acidimicrobiales bacterium
GCCCGAGCGCACGTCCGTGTCCGGGCCTTTCGATCGCGCCAGAGAGGGAGGCGGCCATGAGCTCGGCAGCAACACACACGAGGGTCCTGTTGATCGGCGCGTCCCGGGGCCTGGGCCACGCGATCGCGGCCGAGTACCTCAGCCGTGGCTCGCACGTCGTGGCGACCGCACGCGGTAGCGGCCGCACGCCACTTGACGAGCTGCGCGACACCGTCGGCAGCCGGTTGGCGGTCGAGCAGGTCGACATCGACGAGCCCGACCAGGTCAAGGTGCTCGGTGGCCGGCTCGGGGGTCGGACGTTCGACCTGCTGTTCCTCACCACGGGCGTCACCCATCGCATCGAGGAGACCGCCGCCAACATCACGACCGAGGAGTTCACCCGGGTGATGGTCACTAACGCCCTCAGCCCGATGCGGGTGATCGAGACGCTCGGCCTCACCGCGCCGAACGGCACCATCGCCATCATGTCGTCGGGGCAGGGAAGCGTCGTCAACAATCACGGCGGCGGCTGGGAGATCTATCGGGCCAGCAAGGCCGCCCTCAACCAACTCATGCGCAGCTACGCGGCACGTCACCGCGACGAAGGCCGCACGCTGTTGCTCATGGCGCCGGGCTGGGTGAAGACGGAGATGGGTGGTCCGAACGCCCGCCTCGAGATAGGTGAGAGCATCCCCCACCTCGTCACGACGATGAACGCTCAGCGCGGCCTGTGGGTGCCGAGAACTGCATCCGGCCCGCTACCAGGAACTTTCGCTCCGTGGCGATCAAGGGTACAAGGTTACAGAGCGCGGATGCTCTCGAAGGTACGACAGCCGGTACGACCTTCAATCCACTTCATGCTGGATTGTCCTACCGCTGGTGGGACGCACTCCCTGTCGTTCCACATAGCGCGTGGTGAACGCCGTGATCGAATAAGCGGCCCCTACAGCCCATCGAGGCGAGCTCGCCCTGGATGCGGCAGTAGCCCCAGGTTGGGTTCTCCTTCGCCAACCTCAGGACGAGCGTGGTGGTGCCCGTCGGGACTCGACGGATGGGCAATAGGGCGTCACTCGTTTGACAATGTCCATCTATTCGATCGCGCCTGGAACGCGGGTTCCGCGGCAATGCGAGTCGACTGCTGCGGCAAGGGCGGGCCTGCGAAGGGCTTCAGCCGTCTACCCCCTACTGATTGTGCGGTCCTTGCAGCGGATCTACTGCCGGCGGAGCTTGCAGAGCTGCCTCGCCAGCAACGATCGATTCGAGTAGGCCCTGCCACTGTTCCCGCCAATGGAGCGCGGTCGCTGTGTCCGCGAGGGCGCGGCTTACGTCGACGCCTCCCTCGAGTGGCCACAGCGGTGTCGGCGGACGCGAGAGGCAGAGTCTCGTGAGGAAGGCTCGCCGAACGATGTCGCGTAGCCAGTCGACGGCGAAGTCCAAAATCACGCCGAACATCGCGGCGGTCGGCACTGTCGAGACGGTTTCGAGGATCTTCGGGAGGTCCCCCTGCGAGATGCTCGACCCGTGCACGAGGGACGACCGCAGGCCGCAGAGGGTCTTCACATCCCGCTTGATTGCGGCGGTGGGGTCGCCTTGGGTGGCGAGGAGCTTCGAGGACCGGTCCTGGAGCTTCTGGTTGATGCGGACGTGGTCTGCGTCTCCACCGATGAGTGCGGTCTCGAGCGCGGTCGCCAGGTCCGTGATCCGCTCCGCCCATGTCCCGGGCTCAAAGGACCGGTGGAACAGGTCTGCGCCGAGATCGACGCCTAGCCGGCTACGGATTAGCACACACGGACGATCAGCCAGTCACGAGCGCGGATACCCATTCTCGCAGCTGAGGAAAGTTCGAATAGGAGATCGTCTTCTCCACATATCGCTTGACCAGCGAGTATGGGCAGTCAGAGGGAACAGGATGCGAACTGTTGGTCGTGGTCGCATCCGGAGAGATGGTGTCGGATCGCGCCGCGGCTACTTGTCTGGCGCAGATCTCAGGTAGGCAGGTGACGTTCGGGGCGGCGGGGTGAGTATCCGGCAGCGTGGAGCTACGCTCGGGCGCGGCCTCGTTGGTGTTCGTCGGAGAAGGCGTACCAGCGTTCGAGCTCGCCGGGCCAGCGGGCGAGGATGTCCTTGAAGCGGCGGAACGCGCCTCGACCCGAGATGGCGATGGACAAGCGATCGGCCCGATCCTCGTCGGAGACCGTCTCGATGAAGTTCTCCATGTCTCGATAGGCAGCGCGGGAGCCCTCGCACCACGCCGCCAGCCAGCAATCAGGATCCTCGCCGTCAGCATCGTCCTCTCCCATCTCCCGGGCGTAGTCGATCGCCGCCCGTGGCCAGACCTCGCCGGTACGAAGATCGATCCGCCCGCCGCTGTGGGCCGGGTCGCCTTCGAGGACGGCGGACAGCTCCTCGAGGTCCACCGGAAGGGGACGCAGCATCGGTACCGGCCGTTCGCCGAGCGCTGCGTCGAGCAGGTCAGCGAGGTCGTCGTCGCCGACCCAGCCTCGCGCACGCTGCTGCGAGGTGCATTGGTGCGCCAGGTCGGAAGCTCGCTCGACGTCCCGCACCAGGGCGAGGAGGAGAGCGTCGCTGGCGAGTTGTAACCGATCCCCCCAGGGCTCTTGCAGCAGCGCAGCGACGAGGCGTTGCCCGTCACCCACGAAGACGGCGCTGCGAAGCTCACTGTCGCGGTCATCGGTCTTCGCCACCAAGCGAGTGTCGCGCCGCTCCGAGCCGACCGTCTTGCCGAGCTGCTCGGTGACCTCCCGGATCTGCCTATACTTCTGGCTATGAACGAGCTGCCTCTCGCCGACGCTCGGAACCGGCTCTCGGAACTGGTTGCTGAGGTCGAGAAGACCCACGCCCGGGTCACCATCACCAAGCACGGCCACCCGGCCGCGGTGCTGGTCTCACCTGAAGACCTCGCCTCACTGGAGGAGACCGTGGATATCCTCTCGGACCCAGAGGCCCTGGCTGACATACGCGAGGCGGAAGCGGAATATGCCCGTGGGGATTTCATCACCGGCGATGAGATGCGCGGCCTGATCGAGGAGCGCCGCCGCCGCGAGCACGGCGCTGCGTGAGTGGCCGCTACGAGCTGCTTCTGTCCGGTGCCGCTCGGCGTGCCCTCGAACGAGAGTTGCCGGTGGCGATCGCCCTCGCGGTGTGGGAGTTCTGCGACGGGCCGCTCCGTGAGAACCCACATCGGGTTGGCAAGCCGCTCGGCCGCGAGCTGACCGGCTACTTCTCGGCGCGACGCGGCGCTTACCGGGTCATCTACCGATTGATCGAAGACGGCTCCGTCGTCCATGTGGTCCGGATCGAGCACCGAGCTAACGTTTACCGCCGCCGGTGATCCCTGCTGGCACGCGAAGGGTCGAGTCCGGCAAGCGACCAAGTCGTTCGCGCAGGTCAGCGGGGTTTGAATAAGACATCGTCTTCTCCACTCCACTCCTCATTTGGAGATCCGTCCTTTTTCAGTGTATTCCGACGGGGTTATCCACAGGGTTTATCGACGTTTTTATCGACGGGTGATCAAATCTGCCCTACGCAGCGTTACGCAGACGAGGCCGCGCCACCCCGGCGACACGCTGGAGGTTTACATCTTCGAGGCTCGAATGGCGTTGCGGTGCCGTGGGCTGCCATGCAGCAGGCTATGGCGGTGCGGTTGATCAAGGAGGCGCTGGCAGTGAGGCCGACTGCCGACGTTCCACGGGACACCCTCGCCAAAGACCCCGAACAGTCAGTCACGGTCGTCTACACCGACCTGGCCGGACCCATCTGGGGACCGCTGCGCGTCGAGGTGCTGGGATACCCTGACATCGCGGAGCGCTGGTGTCAGCTCCGACGCTGAGGGAGGGAATCGTCGGCTGTCGACTTAGGACTCGGCCCCGTGGAGTTTGCCGGCCGACCGGTCCCCGAACATCCCGCCCTCACGACGCTGGACCCCGAATCGGAAGAGTGGGTCCGAGGCTTGGGAGCCAGTGGGCAGTCCTATGACGACACGGTGGCCCGGCTCCTCGACCTGTTGCTCCGGGTGGCGCGGGCCGAGGTGCGCCGTCGGAGCGGCCAGATACCGGTGGCCGGACCCGAGTTGGATGACTTGGCGCATCAGGCCGCGGCTGACGCCGTGGTGGCGGTGGCAGCCAAGGTGGGGAGCTTCCGAGGTGAGAGCCGGTTCACTACCTGGGCCTGTAAGTTCGCCATCTTCGAGGTTTCGACCAAGGTCAGCCGCCACTTCTGGCAACGACCGACCAGGCCGATGGATGTCGAGGACTGGGACCGGCTACCAGACCGTTTTGGGCTCGATCCTGCCCGCGTCACCGAGTGGCGCGATGTCGTCGAAGCCGTGCACCGGGCGGTCGACGACGAGCTCACCGACCATCAGCGCCGGGTCTTTGTGGCCATCGTGCTCGATGGGATGCCGCTCGATG
>JBOGGK010000170.1:0-6482 GCA_050744045.1 Acidimicrobiales bacterium
CTGCGGCCCAGGGTGGGCTGCTCGACGGGCAGGTCGATTGTCTCGCTCCCCAGGCTCAACTTGGCGGTCGCGTGGGTCTCCTCGGCTTTAGTCATCTTTTGTCGTCCTTTCCGTTTATGGGGAACAAATTCAGCCTATCTGTGCGAGTGCTCCTCGACGTGCCTGGCCTCGGGGCCGGCGGCCAGGTCCGCCCACCGGTGACGGCGTCCCGCCTGGCAGGGCCCGGCCGTTATACTCGTCCTCTTGTGTACGCAGTGATAAAGACAGGCGGCAAGCAGGAGCGTGTCGAAGAGGGCCAACGCCTGGCCGTGGAGCTCCTCGCCACGCCCACCGGCGAAGACGTGTCGTTTTCGCCCGTCCTCGTCGTGGACGGCACTGACGTCCTCGCCACGCCGGGCGAGCTGGCGGGCGCCGAGGTGAGCGCGCGCGTCGTGGGCGGGGAGTTGGGGCCCAAGGTGCGCGGCTTCGTCTACAAGCCCAAGACGCGGTCGCGGCGTTCCTGGGGCCACCGCCAGCGCTACAGCACCATAGAGGTGACGGCTATAACGATGGGCGCTGCCAAGACGGGCGCTGCCAAGACGGGCGCCGCCGAGACGGGCGCCGCCGAGACGGGCGCCGACAGAGCGAGCAAAGAGGAGGCTTGAGCAGTGTCCAAGACCAAGGGCGGTGGCAGCACCCGTAACGGGCGGGACAGTGCCGCCCAGCGTTTGGGCGTGAAGGTGTTCGACGGGGGGACGGTTAGCGCTGGTTCGATCATCGTCCGCCAGCGGGGGACTCGGTTCCACCCTGGCAACGGGGTCGGCAGAGGTGGTGACGACACCCTTTTCGCCCTCGTCGACGGCCGTGTCCGCTTCGGCTCACGCAATGGCCGGCGGCTGATCGAGGTCGCGCCCGCGGCTGCCGCTGGGGAATGACATCGCGGCGGGCAGCCCGCGCGTTCGCGCTCTGTGTTCGTTGACGAGTGCCAGATCCATGTGAAGGCGGGCGACGGGGGCGCCGGCGCCGTCTCGTTCCGGCGCGAAGCGCACGTAGCTGAAGGCGGGCCCGACGGCGGCGACGGCGGCAGAGGGGGCGATGTGTGGTTACTCGCTGACCACAACGTCGCCTCCCTCTTGTCCTTCAAGGACCACCCCCATCGCAGGGCCACCTCGGGTACACACGGGCAGGGCAAGGGCAGGCACGGCCGCTCGGGGGCCGACGTCGAGGTGCCCGTCCCCGAGGGCACCCTCGTGCGTGGCCCGGAAGGTGCGGTCCTGGCCGACCTGAGCGAGGCCGGGGCGCGCTGGCTCGCGGCCCGGGGAGGGCGCGGCGGGCGGGGGAACGCCCGGTTCCTTTCCAACCGCCGGCGGGCGCCGAGCTTCGCCGAGCAAGGAGAAATCGGCGAGGAGCTCTGGTACGACCTCGAGCTGAAGCTCATGGCCGACGTGGCCCTCGTGGGCTTCCCCAACTCGGGGAAATCCACGCTCATCTCACGCATCTCGGCGGCGAAGCCAAAAATCGCCGACTACCCCTTCACCACCCTCGAGCCCCACCTCGGCGTGGTGCGTTTCGGCGAGCACGAGCTCGTCGTCGCTGACATCCCCGGCCTTGTCGAGGGGGCGAGCCAGGGCAGAGGGCTCGGGCACCGCTTCTTGAGGCACATCGAGCGGGCGCGAGTGCTCCTGGTGCTTGTCGACCTCGCCCCGGGCGGTGGCCGCCCGCCGGCCGAGCAGGAACGGGTGCTGGTCTCAGAGCTCGCCAGCCACGAACCTACCCTGCTCCAGCGTCCCCGGCTGGTCGTGGGGTCCAGGGCCGACCTCGCGAGCGAGGAGGGGCGCGCCGCCAGCGGCCCCCCGGCAGTGTCGGCGGTCACCGGTGAAGGGCTGCCCTGGTTGCTCGGACGACTGGCAGCGCTGGTGAGCGCGGCACGGGCCGAACAGCCCCGGCCCCGCCGGGTCGTGGTCCACCGGCTCGAGCCCAAGGGGGTGGCGGTCGAGAGGGCAGCCGATGGTTCGTTCGTCGTGCGGGGCCGCGAGGCCGAGCGGGCGGTTGCCCTCTCGGACCTGACGGACCCCGGCGCCCTGAACTATGCCCAGGGCCGCTTGCGCCGCCTCGGGGTGGACCGTGCCCTGGTCCGGGCCGGGGCCCGCCAGGGCGATCGGGTGCGGGTCGGGCGCTTGGAGTTCGACTGGGAGCCTGACTGATGCCCGGTGGCACCGGTGCGGCCAGGCGCACCGTGGTGGTCAAGATCGGGACCTCTTCGATAACCGACGAGCGCGGCCACATCGTGGGGACGGCCATCGCCAAGCTCTGTGCGGGGGTGGCGGCGCTGCGCGCCACCGGCGAGCAGGTGGTGATAGTCACTAGCGGCGCGGTCGCGGCCGGTTTGCAGGTGCTCGGCCTGGACCCTCGTCCGAGCGACCTCTCGGTCCTCCAAGCCGCCTCTGCGGTGGGCCAGACCACGCTGATGGGCCACTACGAAAGGGCGCTCGAGACCGCCGGGCTCATCGGCGGCCAGGTCCTGCTCGCCCCTTTGGACTTCGTCAACAGGGCCCAGTACTTGCATGCCCGCCAGACCCTGTGGCTGCTCCTCGGCCTCGGGGTCGTGCCCGTCGTCAACGAGAACGACGCCGTTGCCGACGACGAGATCCGCTTCGGCGACAACGACCGCCTCGCTGCGCTGGTCGCCCACCTGGTGCAGGCCGAGCTGTTGGTGCTCCTTACCGATGCTGCCGGCCTGCTCACGGCCGACCCCCGCGTGGACGGTAGAGCGTCGCTCGTCCAGGAGGTGGTGGAAGTGGACCAGGTGCTCTCGATGGCCGGTGGGGCCGGCACCGAGCGGGGCAGCGGCGGCATGGCGTCCAAGCTCGCGGCGGCGAAGATCGCGGCCTGGTCGGGTGCCCGGGTTGTCATCGCCTCCGCCGAACGGCCTCATGTCCTGCCTGACGCCGTCGCCGGCCTGCCGGGGGTGGGCACCTCGGTGAAACCCCGTGCCGGCCGTCTCCCGGCGCGCAAACTGTGGATCGCCTTCGCACTGGCACCGGCGGGGGCCGTTGTGGTCGACGAGGGGGCCAAGCAGGCCCTCATGCAACGAGGTGTCTCACTACTGCCCGCGGGCGTCCGGGAAGTGCGTGGCAATTTCCTCCCCGACGACGCGGTCGAGCTCGTCGGCCCCGATGGGGCCACCTTCGCCAAGGGCCTCGTGCGCCACAGCGCCAAAGCGTTGCGCGGATGGGCGGGCTGGCAGACTTCCCTCCTGCCCCCCGACGTCTCCCCGGAGGTCGTCCACCGCGACGACCTTGTGCTGCTGCCCTGAGGCCGGCTGGTTCAGAGGCGCTCAAGCCGGTAGGAGATGGGGGCCGGCGGCACCGTTCCCGAAGCGACGACAGGGACCGCCACCGACTGGTTGCCCGCGGTCACTTCCACGACCGCCAGGCGTTCGCCGGCCGTCACGCCGCTGATGTGCCCCGAGCGGAGCGGGCCCAGCTTCACCAGGTGCAGCCGGGCAAGCTCCCCGGGCACGACCGACAAGGTGGCCGCCCGCGCCGTCGTCGCCGGCACCGTCGAGCCCCATTTTGTCCTTATCTCGATGACCCGCTTGCCTGCGGGTAGGACGGTGACCCGCTCGACGTGCTGGAAAGCGGCACTAGCCAGCCGTTCGCCGTCCGCCAGTGCCATCTTCAGCGGCTGCACGCCGCCAGCCCCCAGCAGGGCGCCAGCGATGCTCAGGGTACGGCCATCGACGGCGCGGCGGGCGACGAAGACGAAGTTCCCGCCCGCCTGCGTAGTCGATCCCGTCTTTATGCCGATTATCCCGTCGTGGCCCAGCGCTCTGTCGTAGTTGTACACGGTCCCCGCCTCGGGCAGCGTCACCTGGACCATGCCGACTATCCGGGCCAGCACCGGGTTAGCCATGACGTCCTGGGCCAAACGGACCATGTCGGCGGCCGCCCCGACGCTCCCGGGGTTGAGCCCGGCGGGGCCGACCAGGTGGGTGTGGGCGAGGTGCAGGGCGGAGGCTTCAGCGTTCATCTTGGCGACGAACGCCGCCATGTTGCCGCTGTCCCATCGAGCCAGTATGCGGGCGACGTTGTTCGCCGAGGGCACGAGCATCGCCTCCAGCGCCTCGAGCTCGGTGAGCCGCTCCCCGGTCTCGACGCGAGCGACCGACTGGTTCTGGGCGAGATCGGCTCGGTACTCGGCAGCCTCGGCACTGGTGACCGTCAGGGCCGGTCCGCTCTGCCCGAGGGCCAGGGGATGATCTTTCAAGATGACGAGAGCGGTCACCAACTTCGTGAGGCTGGCGAGGGGCCGGGCCAGTGTGGCCCGCTGGCCGCCGAGGTTGCCAATGCCCTCTACTTCGACAGTGGCGTCGGCATGGGCGGGCCAAGGCATCGGGGCCGGGGAGCCGTCCACCACGAGCCGGTCAGGCAGGACGACCGAGGCCTCGGCCGGAGGTACGCTGCGCAGCAGTTGGGCCCCGGCGCCCAGAGCGAGCAGGACGGCTACGGCGACGACAGCCAAGGCGAGGCGCTTCAAGCTGGTGGCCCAGGGCGAGCGCCTGGCTCCCCCGTAGCCGTGGTAACCGTGGTTCCGCCGCACGAGCGCGATATTAGGTGGCACTGCCCGGCCCGGGCTGTATTCCCGAGCCCCCTCCGCCCTGGAGCCCGCCGACCGTACTACCTTCGGAGCCACCCCGGTTCTCGCCGCCTTGGCCTCGCCGCCCCGGCCCTTACGACCCGATGTTGCAGAGCCCCCAAACTGAGAATACGGGGGCAGGTACAGTGGCAGGGCAGGAGCCAGGCGTGAAGCTAGCGACGTAAGCCCAGCCCTGGCCTCTCGGCTCGTCGAAGATAGCCACTTTGCTGAAAAGGGCGAGGACTGCTTTGCCCGCCGGGTTGACCGCCTCGGACCGGGCCTGCAGGGACGGCAGGAACTGCGATATCGCCCAGCGTTCGCCGATGGCCGGCTGCTCGGCGTAAAAGACCGACCCCGGCAGGGTGGACTGGACGTCGCCGGCGCTCAAGGCGGTGCCCACGGGGCTCGCCGCTACCCACAACCGGCGCAGCAGGGGCCCGAAGCCCACAGGCACGGCCATGTTGACCGCGGGGCTGGAGGCGCTGCCCGCCTGCACGGTTCCCGCTTGGCCGCCGGGGGCCGTCCCTGCCCCGGTCCGGAGGGCTGTCCCTGTCCCCGGGCGGGCAGTGCTTGGCGTGGTGCTCGTGCCTCCGGTTCGAGTGGTGCGCTCCGAACCCGTGGTGCGGCTGGGGTGAACGGTGGTAGGGGCCTGATTGTGGTTGCCTGGGCTCGTTTTGCTCTTCCCCGCCCCCGGAGCGCTTCCGCCTGGAGGGGCGGTGGTGGCCCCACCCCTCTGACCTGTGCCTTGCCCAGCTGTGACTGGGTGGCTCGCGCCCGGGTGGGTGCCGGTCTTTGCCTTGCTGTGCGTCGCAGCAGAGGAGCCCAGCGACCGACCGCTGCTTCCCTGGGGGAGCGAGATCACGATTATCGAGGCGACGAACGCGAGTACGGCAGCGACTGCGAGGCCCAAAGCCACCCTAGGGTTGAGCCGCCGCCCCCACCACCGGTGGCCGCGGCCGCCTGCGCCGCCGGCCCCTTCGCTTGGTGGCTCGCCGGAGTCGTGTGGCGGAACGGCGTGGCGCGGCTGGTATTCGCTCACGTGGGTATTTTTGTCCACGCGGCGTCGCCGGGCGCGGATGGTCGGATCCTCGCTCCTGTCTGGTAGGTACTAGCTTGCAACCGGGTGGGCCGGTTCCCGGCTCAGCGTCCGGACCGTAGGGCCCGGACCGTCCAGGACCTGCACATGGGAGGAAAACCATGCAACTGGGGATGATCGGGCTCGGGCGCATGGGCGCCAACATGGTGCGTCGGTTGATGGCGGCAGAGCACAGTTGCGTCGTCTATGACGTCAACCCCGCGGCGGTCAAGGTTCTCGAGGACAAAGGCGCCACCGGGGCCGCCAGCCTCGAGGACTTCGTCGCCAAGCTCAGCGCGCCGCGTGCGGCTTGGGTGATGGTGCCGGCTGGCTACACAGGTGACACCGTCACCAAACTGGCCGCTCTGATGTCCCCCGGGGACATCGTGATCGATGGGGGCAACTCCCACTATCACGACGACATCTCGCGGGCGGCCAAGTTGAAGGAGCAGGGGCTGCACTTCGTCGACGTAGGCACCAGCGGGGGTGTTTTCGGCCTCGAACGGGGCTATTGCCTGATGGTCGGGGGCGAGCGCGAGGTTGTCGACCATCTCGATCCGATCTTCGCCGCCATTGCCCCAGGCGTGGCTGCCGCGGCGCGGACCCCTGGCCGCCGCGGCGATGCCGCCCGCTCCGAGCAGGGCTACCTGCATTGCGGGCCCGCCGGGGCGGGCCACTTCGTGAAGATGGTCCACAACGGGAGCGAGTACGGGATCATGGCTGCCTACGCGGAGGGCTTGGGCATCTTGGCTAAGGCCAACATCGGCAAGGCGTCGGCCACCGCGTTCGA